>NZ_JBBWCB010000137.1:0-13790 GCF_039888995.1 Pseudomonas rossensis
ACCACAGTTTCAGCATCCCCAATCCTGAGCAGGTGAAAAAACTTAGCACACCGGACGCTTGCCTGACCTGTCACCAGGGCAAGGCTGGCGACAAAGTCACAGAGCAATTCAAGCTCTGGAACACCACCACCGCGCAGGCACCGCGTTACGACGAAAGCCTGCGGCTGATTCGCAACGGTCAGCCCGGCGCGGCACAAGCCTTGTACGAGCAGCTTCAACGCAGCAATTTGCCAGCGATTCAGCGCGCGACCCTACTCGCCGAGTTGCCGCTGTACCCAAGCGAACAGGCATTGAAACTGGCCACCAAGGACTTGAACCACCCGGCCCCGCAGGTGCGTGAAAGCGCCGTCCGGGCGATCAGCGCGTTCTTGCCGCCACCGGAGCGCGCGTCGCTGCTGACGCCGTTGCTGCATGATCCGGTGAAGGCTGTGCGGATTGTCGCGGCCCGGGATCTGCTGAGCGTCCCCCGTAATGGCTTGGGCAGCACCCAGGACAACTGGAATGCAGCCATCGCCGAATACGAGGAGGTCCAGAAGCGCCTGGCCGAACGCGCTGAAGCCAACCTCAACCTGGCCATGCTCTATCAGGCCGGCGGTCGTAGCGGCGAAGTCGAAGCGCTGCTGCGCACAGCCCTCAAGCGCGATCCGGATTTCTACCCGGCGCTGGTGACGCTGGTGCAATGGCTGGAGGCGAACGGACGCAGTCAGGAAGCTCAGACGCTGCTGGAGCAGAGCCTGAAAGCACATCCGGATGCCGCCCTGCTGCAACACACTCAAGGCCTGTCGCTGGTGCGCGCGGGCAAATCCGCCCAGGCCATGCCGGCCCTGCGCAAAGCCGCGCAACTGGAGCCTCAGAACGCCCAGTACGGTTACGTGTTGGCAGTGGCGTTGCACGACAGTGGCAAGGTCGATGAAGCCTGTGAAGAGCTGGAGCGATTGCTGAAAGTGCAACCGGCCAATCGCAATGCGCGGTTGTCGTTAATCCAGTACTACCTGGACAACGGGCAGGAACCGAAGGCACAGGTGCTGTTGCAGGGCTGGAAGAAAATGAACATGGGGGATCCGGCGTTGAAGTAAGCCTTGCGCCAGCTCTGTAGCAGTTGCCGAGCAGCGCGAGGCTGCGTTCGGCGACGAAGTCGTCGTGAAATCAGGCGATACGGTTTACAGGAAAACCGCGTTTGTAGGGTTTACGACGACTTCGTCGCCGAACGCAGCCTCGCGCTGCTCGACAGCTGCTACATAGACGTGGCATCACCTCGAAGAACCATAGACGGTGGAATCACCAAGACGAACCGCTTTTGAGCGCCAACTCCCGCCGACTATTCGCTCGCATCGCCTTGATCAACGACACCGTGCCCACCAGCAATATCGCTGCGCCAAACAGGAAGTCAATGTTGTACAGCTGAAAGTCCTGCAACGGCCCCACCAGCAATATCCGGATCGCCCCGATACTCACCAGCGTGGCGAGAAAATCGATGCCGGGCTCGTCGCGATAAAACACGTGCATCAGCGGCAGGCAAATTACCAGCAGCAACAGCAATACAATCACCTTGAACGAGCCCTTACGCTCGACGCTGAACGCACATTCGTTGACGGCGTAAGGCTTGTAATCCTCGTCGCGCACCAACGAGTTTTTCTCATTGATGTACTCGACCCGGTTGTACTTCTGAATGGGCATAAAGGTGTTCGACATCTCCATCACCGTGGTGATGTGGCGAAAGCGCAAGTCGACGCGCTCATTGCCCTTGAGGTAATACAGCACCGGTTTGTAGCCGTATCGGTAGGTGTCGAAGGGAAACTCGGTGGCGCGCCCCTGCACGCCAATCGGTCGCGGCTCGAGCTCCGCGTAGGCGCTTTTGTTGTCTGAGGCGAGGTTGCGGCTCAGGGGTTTGATTTTGACCTGTTCGAGGAAAATCGGCGTGGCGCCGTAGGACCATTGCAGCGGTTCCAGGCGCAGGCGCAGCTCGTTACGGCCCAGATCATAGCGATTGAAGGTGCGTTCGGAAACAATCACCGCGCCGCTCAGCAGGAACTCGCCACGCAGGTTGTTGGTGATGCGCAGGGTCAACTGATCCTTGCCCAGCGACAGCGCATCGGCGGCCGGTGGCGTGCCGCACCAGGCGTAACCGTCGAACGCACCTCCCAGCTGACCGCCACGGTTCTCCTGGAACACATAAAAGTACCCGCCCCACAGGGTCAACATCAGCAGAAACGCGGTTAACCCTAAAATCTTCTTGCCCACACTCAAAGCAGACTCCTTTGCGTACTACTCCCTTATGAAGCGCGGACTCTACCAAAATGCCATCACTCACCCAAGTGCAAATGCCTTACATCCCCACACGACATTTCCCCAGGCGCGCGACTGCATAAAATTTTCTTGAATCTGGATGGTGGCTCACTGCCATTAGTGCTAGAGTCCGCGCCGCGCAATCGGCCCTCAATAGTCACTACGAGACGACATGAGCGCGCCTCGGCCAATGACGGCAAATCCCAGTCTCAAGGATTCATCAATGAAAGCTCTCCGCACGCTGTTCACCGTTACAACCCTGACCGCCACTCTGCTGGCGTCGGGCTGTGCCAGCATCGTTGGCGATAGCAAATACCCGGTGAACGTGTCGAGCACTCCAAGTGGTGCTGACTTCACCATCAAGAACAAGGCCGGAATCGTCGTTCATAACGGTTCCACGCCCAATACCGTTACCCTGCCTTCGGGTCGTGGCTACTTCAAGGGTGAGGCCTACACCATCACCTTCAAGAAAGCAGGTTATGCCGATACCAGCGCTACGCTGGAAACCAGCATGAGTGGCTGGTACTGGGGCAACCTGGTGTTCGGTGGGTTGATTGGCATGCTCGTTGTCGATCCACTCACTGGCGCGATGTACAAACTGCCCGCCGACGCTGCGGGCGATCTCGGCAACCCACTGCCTGGTGAAGCGCCAAAAAGCCTGACACTGCTCGAAATTGATCAGCTTTCTCCAAGCGATCGAGCGGCTCTGGTCCGCATCAACTGACAGCGCTCGGCGCATCCTGCTCTTCAGGATGCGCCATCCTCACCGGCGTTCTACTGACGCCGTCGAAACAACGGTCGCGGCTCAATCACCGAACGCCCGTACAGCACACTCATCCCGTCCAGCCCAGTCGAGTGCGCAGCAAGTACGCCTGACTGTAACCGCGACCATCTCGGAAACTTGCAAAGTCCAGGGCAATCAGCGGTAGGTATGAAAACCACGGTTTGAGGCTTTCCACCTCATCGTTCGGCCCCAACCACACCCCCTTTTGCGGTGGACCTTCAAGCCAGCGGGCCAACGGCAGAATCACTGCATCACCCGGCGGTGAGGCAATGCCCGGTTTGGTCAACAGCACCACGCTGGCGTAGCCCGGCACTTTGTGCGGCTGAACGTTGCGCGACACCCAGCGGGCGAACGCCGGGTTTTCGGAAAGGCGTGTGCCAAAGTCGAGGTCGGTGTCCGCCAGAACGCG
Source organism: Pseudomonas rossensis (assembly GCF_039888995.1). NCBI lineage: Bacteria > Pseudomonadati > Pseudomonadota > Gammaproteobacteria > Pseudomonadales > Pseudomonadaceae > Pseudomonas > Pseudomonas rossensis. The sequence continues at coordinate 3,480 of NZ_JBBWCB010000137.1, forward strand.
GTAGTCCGGTGGCACAAAGGCACTGGCCACGCGCTCATATTCGACGCCGGTCAACTGCGCCGGACCGTCCTTGAGGTACTGCCACTCCTCCTCCACTTCCCGGGCAAAGGCGTCGATGCCCAGCGCCTTGACCAGGATCTTGATCCGCGCTTTGTACTTGTTGTCGCGCCGACCGTGACGGTTATAGACCCGCAGCACCGCCTCGACGTAGGACAGCAGGTGCTGCCACGGCAACCCTTCGCGAATCTGCAAACCGAGGATCGGCGTGCGCCCCAACCCGCCGCAGACGATGACCCGCAGCAACATCTGTCCGTCGGGTCCCGGGTAAAGATAGAGGCCGATGTCATGCATCATGATCGCCGCCCGGTCCTGCTCCGCCGAGCAGATGGCGATCTTGAACTTGCGCGGCAGGAACAGGAATTCCGGGTTGATGGTCGACCACTGCCGCAGGATTTCCGCCAGCGGCCGCGGGTCGATCATTTCATCCGCTGCCACCCCGGCAAAGGCTTCGGTGGTGATGTTGCGCACGCAGTTGCCGGAAGTCTGGATCGCGTGCATTTCCACGTGCGCCAGGCGTTCGAGGATGTCCAGTACCTGGGCCAGTTCGATCCAGTTGAACTGCATGTTTTGCCGCGTGGTGAAGTGGCCGTAGCCACGGTCGTAATCCCGGGCGATGCTCGCCAGCGTGCATATTCAACATTGATGCTGACTGATCCGACGCCTTCGCGAGCAGGCTCGCTCCCACAGGGATTTCAGTGAGCTTGAAACTTTATGGCCCGTTTTCTTGAGGCGACTGGACCTGCGGCGCAGCGCGTTACAGATTCACCTGAATGCTGAAAAACCGTATCAGACTGCGGCTGATCTCCGCAGACACTCGCCTTATCTGATCCGCACAAACTCGGTTTTTCTGAGTCTGTTTTGTTTCCGGCAGGGTTTCTACAGTGGACGACATGCCAGTCCGGGTGGCCTGGCAAGACTTTGCAAACGTGGAAGCATTCACCATGAGCACAGCAACAATCGGACAGGCCTATAACTACAAGGTCGTCCGCCAATTCGTCGTGGCAACCGTGGTATGGGGTGTCGTGGGGATGGCGATGGGGGTGTGGATCGCCTCGCAACTGGTGTGGCCGCAGATGAACCTCGACCTGCCGTGGACCACCTTCGGCCGCTTGCGCCCGCTGCACACCAGCCTGGTGATTTTCGGCTTTGCCGGCAGCGCGCAATTCGCTGCCAGTTACTACGCGGTGCAGCGTACCTGCCAGGTGCGGCTGTTTTCGGACAAGCTCGCGGCATTCACTTTTTGGGGCTGGCAGTCGGTGATCGTGGTGATGCTGATCACCCTGCCGCTGGGCTACACCACTACCAAGGAATACGCCGAGATCGAATTCTCCGGCGCGGTGTGGATGACGGTGGTCTGGGTCGCTTATGCGATCGTATTTTTCACCACCGTGGTGCAACGCAAGACCAAACACATCTATGTCGGCAACTGGTTCTTCGGCGCGTTTATCGTGGTGATCGCCATGCTGCACGTGGTCAATCACCTGGCGATTCCGGTGGACTGGTTCAAGTCCTATCCGGTGTATTCCGGGGCGACCGACGCCATGGTGCAGTGGTGGTACGGGCACAACGCGGTGGGTTTCTTCCTGACCACCGGATTCCTGGGGATGATGTATTACTTCGTGCCGAAACAGGTCGGGCGGCCGGTGTATTCCTATCGGCTGTCGATCGTGCACTTCTGGGCGCTGATTACCCTGTACATCTGGGCCGGCCCGCACCACTTGCATTACACCGCGCTACCGGACTGGGCGCAGTCGCTCGGTATGGCGATGTCGCTGATCTTGCTGGCACCGAGTTGGGGCGGGATGATCAACGGCATGATGACGCTGTCGGGGGCCTGGCATAAATTGCGCACCGACCCGATCCTGCGTTTTTTGGTGTTGTCCCTGGCCTTCTACGGGATGTCGACCTTCGAAGGACCGATGATGGCGATCAAGACGGTCAACGCCCTCTCCCACTACACCGACTGGACCATCGGCCACGTCCACGCCGGCGCTTTGGGTTGGGTGGCGATGATTATCTTCGGCTCGCTGTACCACATGATCCCGAAAGTCTTCGGTCGCGTGCAGATGTACAGCACACCACTGATCAATCTGCACTTTTGGCTGGCAACCATCGGCACGGTGCTGTACATCGCCTCGATGTGGGTCAACGGCATCACCCAAGGCCTGATGTGGCGTGCGATCAACGATGACGGCACGCTGACCTACTCCTTCGTCGAAGCCTTGCAGGCCAGCCATCCAGGGTTCGTGGTGCGCTTCGCCGGCGGTGTGTTCTTCCTCAGCGGCATGTTGCTGATGGCTTACAACGTCTGGCGCACGGTGCGGGTTTCGGACGTCGAAATGGCCCACCGCGAAGCGCAGATTGCCTGAGGTAAGGGGCTTGAGATGATTGAGGTCGTGTTGAATGTATTGGGCGTGGCGGGGCTTGGGCTGGCGGTTGAATACTGCCTGAAGCACCAGACGGCAGAGAGTCTGGATGAAGCCAGTTTGATTCCGTTTGCCGATGACCCGGAGGTGGCGCGTCGGGTGGAATTGGCGACGGGCAAGATCGTGAAGGCCGTGGCGCCGGAGGAATTGAAGCACGGGTGGGGAAATCTGGAGGTTTGATGCAGCCCATTGTGGGAGCGAGCTTGCTCGCGATGGCGGTGTAACAGTCAACATGGATGTTGGATGTTGGATGTTATGGCCTCATCGCGAGCAAGCTCGCTCCCACAGGGGTCTGTGCCAGCCTTAAAGAATTCAGCTGCGCTCGCGGGGAATCAGGCTCTGCAACTGCTGCGCCAAAAAGTTCGCATCGAACGCAAAGGTATCCGGGTCTTTCAAGCCATTGGTCTTGCGCCATTGCCAGCTACTGGACGGCGGCAGGCACACCAGCGAAATGCTGCCGTACCGCGCCGCTGTCAGGCCCATCACGGCCAGTGAAATCTGACCACCGGCACCCATCACATCCGGCACAAATTCCACCGGTTTACCGGCGATCACAATGGACAGCTTCTCGGTCTTGAAGGTCGACGTTTCGACCGGAACGCTCGGCCCCGAGGCGACATAGGCCTCGCGGCTCACCTCCAGCAGATTAGGGGCCTGGACCGGTTCCAGCCATTGCTGGATCTGATCGAACAGTTCGCCAATGCGCGTCGCCCACACGGCCGATTGCGACTCGAACAGTTGCTTCTTGTGCGCTTCGCTTTCTGCGTAATGGCGAAGCATCTCACCCAGTTGCTGTACGTCGTCCATTGCGATGTTCCTTTGTTGAAGCGGTGCTGCGGACTTTGAGCATGGCAGATGCGCGCTGCCGGCGTACGACTAAAAGCGTGAACGGTATTGGCTGGGGGTCATGGCCAGGTATTTGCGAAAGGCACTGCCCATGTGGGACTGATGGGCGAACCCCGCGTCCAGGGCGATGTCGGCCAGGGACAGGTCGGTGTGTTCGATCATCCGGCGTGCCGCCTGAAGCCGCACTTCAACGAGGTAAGCGTGGGGTGTCAGGCCGATGGCCCGGGTAAAGTCGCGCAGGAAGCGCAGCTCGTTTTGTCCGTAGGTGGCGGCCAATTGTTCCAGGGTCAGGGGTTCGTGGAACTGCTCGGCGATCTGATCCAGCACTTGGGTGAAAACCCTGGGCGTGACACGTTGCGCGGTATTGGTCTTCGGGTTCATCAAACCAACGAATTCCACCGCCCTTTGCTCAAGCGCCAGCCTGTCCGGTTGCGGAGCGAGCAACAGACGCCGAAGTTCCCGGCCCAGCATCAGCGCGCGGCGATTACCTGAAGACTGCACGCGGTAGTCAACCGAGGGGAAATGCTGATCGGCCAACGGCTCGTCCAGACGCATCAGCAGGTATTCGCCACCGCTGGCCGATTCGGAAAACACTTCCACGCCGACCGGGGTGTAAGCCAGCACGCCAGGCAAGGTATCGAAATCCACCCGGTGATCCGAATCGATGGCGTGCACACCTTGTTGAAGTTCCAGTGTTACCCCAAGGGTTTGCCACTGCACAGGGTCACGCGCGCTGTAAGCCGCACGGGGCAAAAGCTGCAGGAAAAGTCTGCCGTCCAGCAGCTCCTGGCTCAGCGCCGTTGGCATGTGAAATTTCCTGATAGATCGCGATGAAGAGCCACGGGTACTCTCAAATAAAGGCATGCTCAAAAACAAAGGGTTGCCATCAACAGGAGCACGACATGCGCACCATCGGCCTTATCGGCGGCATGAGCTGGGAGTCCAGCGCCGAGTACTACCGTCTCATCAACCAGCAGGTTCGCGACCGGCTCGGGCCGTTGCGTTCGGCGAAATTGCTGATGTACAGCGTCGACTTTGGCCCTGTCGAACAGGCCCAGCATGCCGGACGCTGGGACGATGCGGCGGCGATTCTAGTGGATGCGGCGCGCAGGCTGGAAGTCGGCGGTGCCGATTGCGTGGTGCTGTGCACCAACACCATGCACAAAGTGGCCGGGCAGATTCAGGCCGCGATCAGTATTCCGTTTCTGCACATCGCCGACCCGGCGGGTCAGGCTGCCGTCGAGGCTGGCGCGCTGAAGGTTGGATTGCTCGGCACAGCGTTCACCATGGAGCAGGACTTCCTCAAGGAGCGGCTGACCTCAATGGGGCTGACCGTACTGGTGCCGGAGGCCGATGAACGTCAGGCCGTCCACCGGATCATCTATGACGAGTTGTGCGTCGGGGTGATCAGCGAGGCGTCACGCAAGGTGTATCAGCAGGTGATCGAATCACTGACCCGACGTGGCGCCCAGGCCATCATCCTCGGTTGCACGGAAATCGGCCTGCTGATCAAACCTGAGCACAGCGCCCTGCCCTTGCTCGACACCACCGAACTGCATGCACAGGCGGCGGTGGCGTTCGCGTTGGGCGAGTGACTCAACCGGCCTTGGGTGTGCGACGCAGCCGCGCCATACTCAAGGCATCGACCCATCCGCCGTCACGCACGGCGTAGTCGCGAAACAGCCCTTCGGTTTCGAAGCCGAACTTGCGATAAAGCCCGATGGCAGCTTCGTTGTCGGCGTAAACCGAAAGCTCGAGCCGTTGCAGGTTCATCCAGTTGTCAGCGATGTCCAGCGCCGCCACCAGCAGTTTCGAGCCAACGCCCTTGCCCTGCCAGGCCACCGCGACGCCCATGCCGAGATTGCCGGCATGGCTGCGGCGGATCCGTGAAAACTGCTCCAGGCCAATATTGCCTATGACCGTCCCTTGATGCAGCGCCACCAGCTGCACCACACGCTCGTTGTCCGACTCCAGGCGTTTGCGCCAGACTTCGGGGGACTGAAATGGCATTTGCAGCACCTGACGGGTAATGGCCGGGTCGTTGTAGAGCGCGGTGATGCCGACAATGTGGGATTCGTTGAAACCTTCGAGGGAAATGACAGCGTCAGTAGCGGGCATGGGTGATTCATCCTTGATACAGACATGGCCGCCCACTCTATACCGCCGTAGGTTGTTCGAACCACTCCCGCCGCTCTTCGAAGGTATTCTGGATCAGCTCAACGATCATCTGCACCTGCGCTGAACCCTCGGACTCGGCACCGACCGCCATCCACACCTGGCGCTGCATCGGTTGACTGAACAGCCCCGGCAATTCAATAAGGCCGCGGTCGAAGCGGCTGATGTATCCGGGCAGCAGGCCAATACAGGCGCTGCAACGGATCATCTCCAGCATCAGTTCATAGGAATGCAACTGCACCACTCCGGCCAGGCGTTGGTCCACGAGGGTATTCCACGGCCGAAAGCTGTCGACCTGACGGTCATGCTGCCATTGCACCAGCAGGAAATCCGCCAGGTCATCGAGGCTGTCAGGGCGGGACGCGACCCGTGAATACCGTTTGGCGATGTGGGGCAGGTAGTCGAGCCGCGCCAGACGCTGAGGCTCGCTGATAGCAAAACTCGGACCGGGCAGCGGTGAATCGGTGCCGGCCAGCCACAGCACCACATCGGCACTGACCGCTTGCAGGGACAGTTCGCTGTCCAGGGTGATGATGTCCAGGCGCACGCTGGCGTTGCGCCGCAACAAGGCAACCAGATCGCGACCGAGAATGTCATGCAGGATCGATTCGGCGACGGCCAGGCGAATCAACGGCTGTTCGATCACCGGCAAGTCGCGCTCGTGGGCCAGTGCAATCAACTGCGATTGCAGATGCAATCCGTCACGACTGAGGGCAACGCCATGCTCTGAATGGCTGAACAGCGAACACTGCAGTTGCGCTTCAAGTTGCGCCAAGTGTTTGCGCAACAGTGTTGTCTTGATATTGAGACTGCGGGCCGCCTGCATGAAACAGCCGCAACGGGCACTGACCCGAAAAGACTGCGCCAGCACCGGATCGATCCCTGCCGCCAGGGTGCGCCAGGATGAAGTTTTTTCTACGGGCGAGCGGTACTCAGCAACTCGCTGACGCTCTGTGGTTTCCATGAATCGCATCGCTGACTCCCTGTCGATCTGTCCTTGATAGCCTCATCCTGCGCAGGGTTTATGAACCTGATGTGACGCTCAGGGCAGAAAATCGATTCAGCCTCCAGGGGTCTGCCGAAAACTCACCGCCAGGCGATTCCAGCTGTTGATCGTGGTGACGGCGATGGTCAGATCGACCATCTCGCCTTCGCTGAATTGCTCCCGTGCCTGCGCGTAGACCTCGTCCGGTACATGGCTTTCAGAGAGCAATGTGACGGCTTCGGTCCAGGCCAGCGCCGCGCGTTCTCGCGGGTTGAAGAAACCGCTGTCGCGCCAGACCACGATCGAATACAAACGACGGTCAGTCTCGCCGAGTCGCCGGGCATCCACCGAGTGCATGTCGGTGCAGAAGGCGCAGCCATTGAGTTGCGAGGCACGGATTTTGATCAAGTGCAGCAAGGCCGGCTCGATGCTGAGGTTGCTGGTCAAGGCCTCCATGGCAATCATCGCTTTCATCGCTTTGGGCGATGCGCTGTAGTAATCCAGGCGGGCGTTCATGGAGTGACCTCGTGGATCGAATGCGTGCCCCTCAAGGTAGGCGTTGATACACAGGCGTTACAGATCCAATTCTGCGAAATAACCGTGGACCACTCAGGCACCAGACCAATCGGAGGTTTTTCGCCCACGCAACTTTTGCGCAGGCGTTCATGCGGGTAATCTGGCCCGACGCACACGCGCCTCAATCGCCCCAGGAGCCTCGCCGGTATGGAACTTCACGTTGTCATCAACGGCCGCAAGGACCTGGCAGGCCAGTTGTATAACCAACTGCGCAGCGCCATCGAATCCGGCCGTCTGGCAGCCGGGACGCAGCTACCGCCCAGTCGTTTACTCGCCGAACAATTGGGCATTTCGCGCAAAACCATTTCCGACACCTACACGCAACTGACCTACGAAAACTTCCTCACCGGGGTCATCGGCAAAGGCACCTACGTCAACGCCCGACCGGCAAAAATCACCCGTAAACAGAGCCATTCGGAATTGGCCAGTGCCGAGGTCATCGAATCCTGGCGCAACCTCCCGGTGTTCCTGCGCCATCCGACGCTGGAAGGCTCGTTGCGCTACGACTTCATCGGCGGCGCCACCAGCAAGGGCCAGTTTCCCCAGGATGACTGGCGGCGCTGCACCGCTCACGCCTTGCGCCAGATCTCCGCTTCCAAGGGTTTCTACAGCCTGCCCGAAGGCTTGCCGGCGCTACGCAATGCGATCGCCCGGCACATCGCGTTTTCCCGCGGGGTCAATTGCCAGGACGAAGACGTGGTGGTGTGCAACGGCGCGCAACAGGCGCTGGACCTGATCTCCCGGGTACTGACGCGCCCCGGCAGCCTTGTCGCCATGGAAGACCCCGGCTATCCGCCCGCACGCCTGTTGTTCGGTACCCACGGCGCCACGGTAATCGGCGTCCCGGTGGATGCGGAAGGCATTCAGGTGGACAAAATCCCCCTTGGCACCCGCCTGATTTACGTCACCCCGTCGCACCAGTTCCCGCTCGGCATGCCGATGAGCCAGGCGCGCCGGGTGGCGCTGCTGGAGCGGGCCCATGAGTTGGGCGCGATCATCATCGAGGACGATTACGACAGCGAGTTTCGCTATGAAGGCCGGCCTACCGACTCGCTCCAAAGCATGGACGAACGCGGCATCGTCGCCTACGTCGGGACCTTTTCGAAAACCCTGCTGCCGGAGCTGCGCCTGGGTTATGCGATCCTGCCGCCGGCAATACTCGAAGCGGTCATTCGCGCCAAGCAGCTCACCGATCTGCACACGTCCACCCTGCCCCAATGGGCGCTGGCCAAGTTCATCGCCGAAGGCTGTCTGCTCAAGCACATCCGGCGCTGCCATACGATTTATGCCGGGCGTCGTGAGCGGATCCTCGAGCGCATGGCCGGCGATCTGTCACCGTGGCTCGAGGCTGTCCCGACCACCGCCGGGTTCCACATGGTGGTTATGTGCAAAGTGTCTATTGATATTCCATTGGTGATCACACTTGCAAAAAAGGTTGAAGTCGGGGTGTATCCCATCGACAGCTTTTTCTATCAGCAAGCGCCGCAGGCCGGGCTTTTCCTGGGTTTTGGCGCCATTGAAACCCTGGACATCGACATCGCCCTGGACCGGCTGCGGGACATTTTGCAGCAGGTCGCCTGACAGATTGGTCTGCGTTTTTATCCCGCGATTGGCTATTGGTGGTCCGGGGATGCAGGCCTATCCTGCAAAAGTGTTATCCCTCAATGAGCAGGATTCGTTCGGCCTGATTCAGGAGTGTGAGCAATGTCCAACGAAGTGATCAATACCGTTAAGGTGCAGGCCGCCGCCGGCCGCTCGGACGAACTGGGCAAGCAACTGCAAAAGATTGTCGACACCCTGCGCGAACTACCGGGCTGTGATTCCTATATGGTCGACCGCTGCCCCGAGGACGACAACCGCTGGACTGTCAGCGCCCGCTGGCAATCGGAAGCGGCCATGCAAATGCATTTCAACTGCCCTGAAGTACAAGGCTTTATCGGCCTGATCGACAGCCGCCTGGCCAACAGCGTCGACTTCAACAGCTTTCCTATCGTTTAGAAAGTTAGGTCGCCGCCTTCGGCCACTCCTACAGGGCAATGGGTACCCCTGCAGAAGTGGCTGTAGACGGCGATCTTGTTTTTCAACGCGCATGATTGGTCCCCTCGCCTTCACGAAAATTGGCTGTTTGATTGGCCTTGGCCGAGACTTACTGTGGTCCCTGACGACTAACCACAGCAGGTGATACCCATGAAAGCCTTCCGCTACTGTGCTGCCCCCCTCACCGCCCTGGCCCTGACCTTTTCCGCCGCGACATACGCTCATGAAGCCGCGCCTTCGGAAAAGGTCACCGTGTTGCAGGACCAGATGTTGAAAAACGTGCCCAATAAAAAGGCGCTGATGATCGAGGTCGACTATCTGCCCGGCCAATCGTCCATCGCCCACAAGCACGAGGGCACGGCCATGGCTTACGTCATTTCGGGAGAAATCATCTCCCAGGTCAAAGGTGAAAAGGTGATCACTTACAAGGCCGGTGAATATTGGTATGAGCCGGCGGGGTCGGAGCATCTGGTCTCGAAAAATGCCAGCGCGACCAAGCCTGCCAAGCTGTTGGTGTTAATGGTGTTAGCGCCAGAAGAAAAAATACTGATCCCTTTGGAAAACTGATAGCTGTTGCGCCAGCCATAAATAAACAGGCTCGAATAAAGCGTCCTTGCAACGTCAGTTCGGTTCGGTGACGGTGTACCCGGACATGCAAAGTCTCAGGGCCGCTAAACCGGACGTGGTCGCCGCCGTCGACGCGCGCAGTCAACTGATGACGTCGCGCAGTTCGGATATCAGCGCGAATGTCAGCGCCGCGTTCTACGATACCAATTTCAACTACATCGGCACTGCACAAGGGCATGACGCTAAAGAACTGAGTCCGTTATGGGCGGACTATAAACGCAGCGAAGAGATAGTTGCCGAGATAAACGAACAACAGGATGTGCAAGTCAGGGCCTTGCAGAAGTTTGACCAGTCGCTCAGTAATTTATTGACCAGACCGACAGATAAAGTGTCGATGATCGATAATTCAACTGGCCGGAAGTTGTATTGAGGCTGATGGCCCCATCGCGAGCAAGCTCGCTCCCACATTGGTTATATGCACGACGCAAAACTAATGTGGGAGCGAGCTTGCTCGCGATGGGGCCCGACCAGACGGTACAAAACCTTCAGGATCGAGTAGGAGGCGGGGTTGCCCCCGCCGTCCTCTCACACCACCGTACGTACGGTTCCGTATACGGCGGTTCCTGCCTACTGACAAAC
>NZ_JBBWCB010000138.1:0-13565 GCF_039888995.1 Pseudomonas rossensis
ATTACGTTCTGCCTCATCGACGAGAGGAGCGCGTTTATCCCCGGACTATAAGGCTCAAATCCCCGAAGTATCCGATAAAAAACAAAAATGCCAGTCAGCTTAACTGACTGGCATTAGCCCCGAAGGCTCCGTTCTTTCATGCAACCAACCTGAAATCAGGCCAGTTTCTTGTGCCGTACACGATGCGGCTGAGTCGCGGCTTCGCCCAGGCGTTTGCGGCGATCGGCTTCGTACTCGGAGTAGTTACCTTCGAAGAACACCGCTTGCGAGTCGTCTTCGTACGCCAGGATGTGAGTCGCGACGCGGTCAAGGAACCACCGATCGTGAGAGATCACAATGGCAGCACCCGGGAAGTCCAGCAGGGCTTCTTCCAGGGAACGCAGGGTTTCAACGTCGAGGTCGTTGGACGGTTCATCGAGCAGCAGGACGTTGCCGCCCTCTTTCAAGGTCAGCGCCAGGTGCAAGCGACCGCGCTCACCACCGGACAGGTCCTTGACGAACTTCTGCTGATCGCCGCCCTTGAAGTTGAAGCGACCGACGTAGGTGCGCGACGGGATCTCGTAGTTGCCGATGCGGATCTGGTCGGAACCGTCGGAGATTTGCTGGAACACAGTCTTGCTGCCGTCCAGGTCTTCGCGGCTCTGATCGACGCACGCCAGTTGCACGGTTTCGCCGACTTCGATGCTGCCCGAATCCGGCGTTTCCTTGCCCATCAGCATGCGGAACAGGGTCGATTTACCCGCGCCGTTACCGCCGATCACGCCAACGATGGCGCCTTTAGGCATGGAGAACGACAGGTTGTCGATCAGCACGCGATCGCCATAACCCTTGGAAACGTTCTTGAATTCGATGACCTTGTCGCCCAGGCGTGGACCAGCCGGGATGTAGATCTCGTTGGTTTCGCTGCGCTTCTGGAATTCCTGCGATTGCATTTCTTCGAAGCGTTGCAGACGAGCCTTGGATTTGGACTGGCGGGCCTTGGCGCCTTTGCGCACCCATTCCAGTTCTTCCTTCATGGCTTTTTCGTGGGCCGACTGCTGCTTGGATTCGGCAGCCAGACGATCGGACTTGGCTTCGAGCCAACCCGAATAGTTGCCCTCGTACGGGATACCGGCGCCGCGGTCGAGTTCGAGAATCCAGCCAGCGACGTTGTCCAGGAAGTAACGGTCGTGCGTGATCGCGACCACAGTGCCCGGGAAATCGTGCAGGAAGTGCTCCAGCCAGGCGACGGAATCGGCGTCCAGGTGGTTGGTTGGTTCGTCGAGCAACAGCATGTCCGGAGCAGACAGCAGCAGGCGGCACAGGGCCACACGACGCTTCTCACCACCGGACAGAAATTCAACCTTGGCATCCCAGGCCGGCAGACGCAGCGCATCGGCGGCGACTTCCAGTTGGCGATCCAGGTTGTGACCGTCGCTGGCCTGCAGGATGGCTTCGAGCTTGGCCTGTTCGGCGGCCAGTTTGTCGAAGTCGGCATCCTCATCAGCGTAAGCCGCGTAGACCTCGTCCAGGCGAGCCTGGGCGTTCTTGATCACGCTGACCGCTTCCTCGACCACTTCACGCACGGTCTTGGTCGGGTCCAGGATCGGTTCTTGCGGCAGATAGCCGATGTTCAGGTCCGGCATCGGACGGGCTTCGCCGTCGAACTCGGTTTCAACGCCCGCCATGATTTTCAACAGGGTGGATTTACCCGAACCGTTAAGGCCGAGTACGCCAATCTTGGCGCCCGGGAAGAACGACAGCGAAATGTTTTTCAGGATTTCCCGCTTCGGCGGAACAACTTTACCCAGCCGATGCATGGTGAATACGTATTGAGCCATGGAGAACCTAGGGTCAGTGACTGATGAATGATTGGAGCGCAGGCGATGCCTGGCCAGGCTGTGCGCGTCGGCCGATTGATAGCTATCAATACGTGCGCGCTGAAAAAGCCTGATTCTAGGAGCTGGAACGCCCCCGCGTAACCGGCAAAGCTACCTGATTGACGGAAGGCAGTCCAGCCGAGCGGGACTGGCACTTTGCCACAACTCAGGGCATGCTAGCCGCCCTCCGGGCGTCCGGCTTATAGTGCACGTCGCGCCAGTCCAGCCAAACCGCAGGATTACAGTTTGTCTAATGTCTCTCCCCCTTCTTCCGTGAGCGCACTCAATCCTGCGACCGGCTCACCCCTGCGTGGGTCCTTGAAGGGCGCGCTGGCGGCGCTCGTCCTGTTGTTGCTCGCGCTGCTGTTCTGGCAGTTGCTGGATCAGTTGCGCGATACCCAACAACACCAGCGTCAGTACACCATCGACTACACCGCCGATCTGGCCTCGCAAGTCAGCCTGAACATGGCGCTGAACGCCCAGATCGCCCTCAACCTGCTACCGATCGTCGAACAACCGCAAAGCGCCGACGAACAGCAGGCGCTGTTGCGCAAACTGCAAAAATCCTTACCCGACCTGCGCAGCCTCGCGTTGCTTAGCCCTTCCGGGAAAGTCCTCACCGACAGCGCCGACAACAGCGACGATGCCGACTACCTGAGCGAACTGGTCCGGCGCAGTCACGCCCAGGCCCATTATTTCAGCAATGCCAATGATGGTTCGGTGGTGCATCTGCTGCTGCATCAAGCCAGCGGCAGCACCCGCGGCTACTGGGTTCTGCGCCTGACGCCGACATTTTTCTCATCGCTGACCAAACAAAACGAAACCGGTATTCGCCCGCTGTGGGTGGTGGAAAACCGCGTCAATCACCAGATCATCAGCCGCGACGATGGGCAGCCTTCGGCCACTCCGGCGGTGATGACACCGGATGAGCTGGCCAACAGCGTGCTGACCGTGCCCCTGAGCAGCAGCGACTGGCAACTGCGCGGGCTGTTCGACCGGCAACGGTTGATCGAACAGCTGCTGCCGGCGTTCATAGGCAAATGCCTTCTGGGCCTGGCCTTCTCCCTGCTGCCGTTCATCGCCCTGCTGAACATGCGCCGCCGCCAACGCCAGGTGCACGAAGGCCGTCGACGCTATCAGGATATTTTCGAAGGCACCGGCGTCGCCCTGTGTGTACTCGACGTGTCCGGGCTCAAAAGCTTCTTCGAAAAGGCTCAGTTGCACAGTAGCGAACACCTGAAGGCCTGGCTCGATACACCGGAACAACGCCAGCAACTGCTGCAGGAACTGCGCATCACCGAGGTCAACCTGGTCGCCCTGCAACTGCTCAACGTCAACGCTTGCGATCAAGCCTGGAAACTGCTGATCGACGGCAACCCGCAGGACGGCGCCGCCATCGGCGATCAAGTGCTCGACGCGGTGCTCAACCAGCAGAAACAGCTTGAACTGGAAATCAAACTGCAGGACGCCAATGGCCGCGACCAGCACCTGTGGCTGGTCCTGCGTCTGCCGGAAGACCAGGACGACTATAAAGCGGTGATCCTGAGCATCACTGACATCACCAGCCGCAAGCTCGTCGAACTGTCGCTGTTGGAGCGTGAAGGATTCTGGTCCGATGTGGTGCGCACCGTGCCGGATCATCTGTACGTGCAAGATGTGATCAGCCAGCGAATGATTTTCAGCAACCACCACCTGGGCCAGACGCTCGGTTACAACCGTACCGAACTGCACCAGATGGGCGAGTACTTCTGGGAAATTCTGCTGAACCCCGAAGATGCCGACTTCTACCACCGCTCACGCCAAATCCAGCGGCAGGCCGGTTACAGGCAATTGATGCAATGCCAGCTGCGCTTTCGCCACCGGGACGGTAAATGGCGGCGCTTCGACATCCGCGAACAGGCGCTGGCGCGGGACAAGCACGATCAGGTCACGCGGATCATCGGCGTGGCCAAGGACATCACCGATCAGATTGAGGCCAGTGAGTCCCTGCGCGACAGCGAGCAGCGTTACCGGATGCTCGCCGAAAGCATCAGCGACGTGATTTTCTCAACCGACAGCAAGATGGCGCTCAACTACGTCAGCCCGTCGGTGCAAGCCGTGCTGGGCTACGACGCTGACTGGATTTTCCAGAACGGCTGGCAATCGACCATCGCCAACCCGCAACAACTGACCGGCATTTACAGCCTGATGGACCGGGTCAGCAAAGCGCTGAATAAACCCGACCAACTGGCGATGTTGCGCAGTCAGGTACAAACCCAACTGTTTTTGTTCGATTGCCTGCGGGCCGACGGGCGCAAGATTCCTATCGAACTGCGGCTGGTGCTGGTCTGGGACGAACACGGCGCATTCGAAGGCGTACTGGGCGTCGGTCGCGACATCAGCCAGCAACGCCGGGCCGAAAAAGACCTGCGCATGGCCGCGACCGTATTTGAGCACTCGACCTCGGCGATCCTGATCACCGACCCGGCCGGCTACATCGTCCAGGCTAACGAAGCCTTCAGCCGTGTCAGCGGTTATGCGGTGGAGCAGGTGCTGGACCAGTTGCCGAACATGCTGACCGTTGACGAGGAGCAGGAAGCGCATCTGCGTTATGTGCTCAAGCAATTGCATCAGCACAGCACGTGGGAAGGCGAAGTCTGGCTCAAACGACGCAATGGCGAGCATTACCCGGCCTGGGTCGGGATTACGGCGGTGCTGGATGACGAAGGCGATCTGGCCAGCTACGTGTGCTTCTTCAGCGATATCAGCGAACGCAAGGCCAGTGAACAGCGGATTCACCGCCTCGCCTATTACGACGCCCTGACCCACCTGCCCAACCGCACACTGTTCCAGGATCGCCTGCACACGGCGCTGCAATCGGCCGAACGGCAGAAGTCCTGGGTGGTGCTGATGTTCCTCGACCTGGACCGCTTCAAACCGATCAACGACTCCCTTGGCCACGCCGCCGGCGATCGCATGCTCAAGGAAATGGCCACGCGCCTGCTCGGCTGTGTCGATGATGACGATACTGTGGCGCGCATGGGCGGCGATGAATTCACCTTGCTGCTGCAACCGCGGGCCAACCGTGAAATTGCCTTGAACCGGGCGATTCATGTGGCCGAACAGATTCTCGCCAGCCTGGTGAAACCGTTCGTGCTTGAAGGCCGCGAGTTCTTCGTCACCGCCAGTATCGGCATCGCCCTGAGCCCTCAGGACGGTAACGAACTCAGCCAGCTGATGAAAAACGCCGACACCGCGATGTATCACGCCAAGGAGCGTGGCAAGAACAACTTCCAGTTCTATCAGGCCGATATGAACGCCAGCGCCCTGGAGCGTCTGGAGCTGGAAAGCGACTTGCGTCACGCCCTGGAGCAGGACGAATTCGTCCTCTACTACCAACCGCAGTTCAGCGGCGATGGCAAACGCCTGACCGGCGCTGAAGCCTTGCTGCGCTGGCGCCATCCGCGACGCGGTCTGGTGCCGCCGGGAGACTTCATTCCGGTGCTCGAAGAGCTCGGCCTGGTGGTGGATGTCGGCGACTGGGTGATCAGCGAGGCCTGCCGTCAGCTCAAGACCTGGCATCAGGCCAAGGTCCGGGTACCGAAGGTGTCGGTGAACATCTCGGCCCGGCAGTTCTCCGACGGCCAACTCGGGACGCGGATCGCCACCATCCTCAAGGAAACCGGTCTGCCGCCGGCGTGCCTGGAGCTGGAACTGACCGAAAGCATCCTGATGCGCGAAGTCAGCGAAGCGATGCAGATTCTCGCCGGGCTGAAAAATCTCGGCCTGAGCATTGCGGTCGACGACTTCGGCACCGGTTACTCATCGCTCAACTACCTCAAGCAGTTCCCGATCGACGTGCTGAAAATCGACCGCACCTTCGTCGACGGCCTGCCGTCGGGTGAGCAGGATGCGCAGATTGCCCGCGCGATCATCGCCATGGCCCACAGCCTCAATCTGGCCGTTATCGCCGAGGGCGTGGAAACCCACGAGCAGCTCGACTTCCTGCGTGAGCATGGTTGCGACGAGGTTCAGGGGTATCTGTTCGGGCGGCCGATGCCGGCGAGCCGGTTTGAGGCGCAGTTCAGCAATGATGCGTTGTTCATGTTCGACTGAATCTTCAGCGCTGCTGATGGCCCTATCGCGAGCAAGCTCGCTCCCACAGGGGAACGCATTCCAAATGTGGGAGCGAGCTTGCTCGCGATGAGGCCAGCACGATCACCGCTGATCTCGTCATGAAGCCCACTTGTCTGCGACATGATGTCCTTTCATATGCCATCTAAAACCCATTGGGTTAGAATGCCCCCCTTTTCTGCCCCGATCCTTGAGGACCGCCATGTTCAGCCGTGATTTGACTATTGCCAAGTACGACGCCGATCTCTTTGCCGCCATGGAGCAAGAAGCTCAACGCCAGGAAGAGCACATTGAGCTGATCGCTTCGGAAAACTACACCAGCCCTGCGGTCATGGAAGCTCAAGGCTCGGTACTGACCAACAAGTACGCCGAAGGCTACCCGGGCAAGCGCTACTACGGTGGTTGCGAGTTTGTCGACGTGGTCGAGCAACTGGCCATCGACCGTGCAAAAGAACTGTTCGGCGCCGATTACGCCAACGTTCAGCCGCACGCCGGTTCGCAAGCCAACAGCGCCGTTTACCTGGCTCTGCTGCAAGCGGGCGACACCATCCTGGGCATGAGCCTGGCGCACGGCGGTCACTTGACCCACGGTGCCAGCGTTTCCTCCTCCGGCAAGCTGTACAACGCCGTTCAATACGGCATCGACGGCAACGGCCTGATCGACTACGACGAAGTCGAGCGTCTGGCGGTTGAGCACAAGCCGAAAATGATCGTGGCCGGTTTCTCTGCCTACTCGCAGATCCTGGACTTCCCGCGTTTCCGCGAAATCGCTGACAAGGTTGGCGCCTATCTGTTCGTCGACATGGCCCACGTGGCCGGTCTGGTTGCCGCTGGCGTCTACCCGAACCCGGTTCCTTTCGCTGACGTCGTGACCACCACCACGCACAAGACCCTGCGCGGTCCACGTGGCGGCCTGATCCTGGCTCGCGCCAACGCCGACATCGAGAAGAAGCTGAACTCCGCGGTATTCCCGGGCGCCCAGGGTGGCCCGCTGGAGCACGTGATCGCCGCCAAAGCGATCTGCTTCAAGGAAGCCCTGCAGCCTGAGTTCAAGACCTACCAGCAACAAGTGGTGAAGAACGCCAAGGCCATGGCCGGTGTGTTCATCGAGCGCGGTTTCGACGTGGTGTCGGGCGGTACTGAAAACCACCTGTTCCTGCTGTCGCTGATCAAGCAGGAAATCTCCGGTAAAGACGCCGACGCCGCTCTGGGCAAAGCGTTCATCACCGTGAACAAGAACTCCGTGCCAAACGATCCACGCTCCCCGTTCGTCACCTCCGGTCTGCGCTTCGGTACTCCGGCTGTGACCACTCGTGGCTTCAAGGAAGCAGAGTGCAAAGAACTGGCCGGCTGGATCTGCGACATCCTGGCGGATCTGAACAACGAAGCGGTGATCGACGCCGTTCGTGAGAAGGTCAAGGCCATCTGCAAGAAGCTGCCGGTATACGGCGCTTAATTGCCCCGCAAACCGCAGTAATGAAAAAACCGGTCAGTGATGACCGGTTTTTTTTCATCCGCCATAAAGATCAAAAGATCGCAGCCTCCGGCAGCGCCTACAAAAACTGTATACACCCGTGATTTCGCGAACATACGCACCTTTGTAGGAGCTGCCGAAGGCTGCGATCTTTTGATTTTCAACGGGATCAAATCAACCGGTCAGACCGGTCATGCCAATTTTTCTATTTCCACTTGTAATCCTGAAAAAACCCAGCGTAGACTGCGCCTGCACTGGACATACCGGTAAGACCACAATAATTAAGTCCTGAATCTGATGCGCGAAGCGCACGGCAGCCAGGACACCGACCAGGATTCCTCCCATGCTCAGATGGTGCTCGCGTTCAATCTTCCTCCAAGTGGTTCTCGGACTGGTGCTCGGCATCGTCTGCGGGCTGACCCTTCCTGAATACTCCGCCCAGCTCAAACCGCTCGGCGATGGCTTCATCAAACTGATCAAGATGCTCATCGGTCTGATCGTGTTCTGCGTGGTGGTCAGCGGCATCAGCGGTGCCGGCGACCTGAAGAAGGTCGGACGCATCGGCCTGAAATCGGTGATCTACTTCGAAATCCTGACCACCATCGCCCTGGTGATTGGTCTGGTGTTCGCTTTCACCACCGGCATCGGCAGCGGCGCGAACATTCATCTGGATCAGCTTGCCGCTGCCGACATGGGCGACATCGCCCAGCGCGGTCAGCACATGCAAACCACCTCCCAGTTCCTGATGAACCTGATCCCGACCTCGGTAATCGGCGCCTTCGCGGAGAACAACATTCTGCAAGTGCTGCTGTTTTCAGTGCTGTTCGGCAGTGCGCTGAACCTGGTGGGCGAAGCAGCGTCGGGTATTTCCCGGCTGATCAATGAGCTGAGCCACGTGATCTTCCGCATCATGGGCATGATCGTGCGTCTGGCGCCGATCGGCGTGTTCGGCGCCATCGCTTTCACCACCAGCAAATATGGCCTGGATTCGCTGCAGCACCTGGGCAGCCTGGTTGGCCTGTTTTATCTGACCTGTGTGGCGTTTGTGACATTGATTCTCGGCCTGGTGATGCGCCTTTCGGGCCTGAAGATGTGGCCGTTGCTCAAGTACCTGCGCGAAGAACTGCTGATCGTCATGGGCACCGCCTCCTCCGACGCTGTGCTGCCACAAATCATGCGCAAGCTTGAGCATCTGGGCATCGGCAGTTCGACGGTCGGGCTGGTCATTCCAACCGGTTACTCGTTCAACCTGGACGGTTTCTCGATCTACCTGACCCTCGCCATCGTGTTCATCGCCAATGCGACCGGCACGCCGCTGGCCATGACCGACCTGCTGACGATTCTGCTGGTGTCGTTGATCACCTCCAAAGGTGCTCACGGGATTCCTGGCTCGGCGCTGGTGATTCTCGCGGCGACACTGACGGCGATCCCGGCGATTCCAGTGGTCGGCCTGGTGCTGGTGTTGGCAGTGGACTGGTTCATGGGCATCGGCCGGGCGCTGACCAACCTGATCGGCAACTGCGTCGCCACCGTGGCCATCGCGCGCTGGGAAAAGGACATCGATATCCAACGGGCGAACAAAGTACTGTCCGGCCATGTGGGTTATACCTTTCAGCCGAGAAAGCCTGTCGGCCCGGCGCATCAGCAGGAATTCTGAATAATCGCCGTGCCTGCCCACGGGCAGGCACGGTCATCAATCGTTTTGGATGCTCATGGAGCGAAAAGTGATCACCACATCAACCGTCGTCAATTCAGTCGTAGAAAAACTCCGGGCCGCTTTGGCCCGTGGTCAGTGGCGCTCCGGCGAGATGCTGCCGGGGCAGCGTGAACTGGCCGAACAACTGGGCATCAGCCGCCCGAGCCTGCGTGAAGCCGTCATCGTGCTGGAAACCCTCGGGCTGGTGCGCTCCATGCCGGGTAAAGGCGTGGTGGTGCTGGAGGCCAATCTCAGCGACAGCCAACGCCACGACAGCGCAGTCGCCGGTGCGAGCCTGGAAGATGTGTTGCAACTGCGCTACACCCTCGAACCGTTCATTGTCGGTTTGGTGGCGCAGTCGATCAGCAGCAAGGAAGTCGGGCAACTGCGCCTGACCCTGATGGACATGCGCGAAGCGCTGGAGGCCAACGACAGCGAAGCCGGGGTAAACGCCTACATCGCGTTCCACGAAGAACTGTTCACGCTGACCTCGAACCCGATTTTCCAGAGTGTGGTGCAACAGACCAGCAACGCCCTCAAGCAAAGCGCCGACGTGCTGCGCAACTCCCCGGAGCATTTGGCTGAGCGCCTTGAGGAGAACGAAGCCGTGGTGCGCGCTATTCGCAGCAAAAACAGCGCCCAGGCCAGCGCCGAGATGCGTCGGCACATCCTTCGGGAAGGCCAGCGGATGGGCATCGAATTGAATATTCCGGACGACAACCTCGTCAGTTGAATCCGCTTCGAACTGGAGACAAGCCATGAACAGCTTCGCCTCACCGCAAACACTCACCGCCCTGCCCTTTCCTCAGCCGGTGGAGGATCTCTATTCGCGAATCTTCGACGCCATTCTCGAACAGCGCCTTCATGCGGCCAGTCGCTTTACGGAAGAAAGCCTGGCGCAGATGTTCGGCGCCAGGCGCAGCGACATTCGTGGTGTGCTGACGCAACTGTCCCTTCAGCAGATCATCGTCCTGCGGACCAGTCATCGGCCCCGCGTCGCCGCGCTCGACAGCGAGCAAACCCGGCAAATGTTGCATGCGCGGCGACTGACCGAAATCACCTTGGTGCACCTGGTCTGCCAGCAATCCCGCACGCAAGACTTGAAACCTCTGCGAGCCTTGATCGATAGCGAGCGTCAATGCACCACCCGTGGTCCGGCGATTCGGTTATCGGGGGAGTTTCATTTGCAGTTGGCGGAAATGGCTGGGAATGCACCGCTGACGCATTTTCTTGGTAGCTTGGTGCCGCTTACTTCGCTGGCGATTGCGCAGGTTGATGCGCAGACGCAGGGTTATTGCGCGTGGCAGGTGCACGAAGAGATTTTGAATGCGGTTGAGCGTGGGGACGCGGTGATGGCTGAGACTTTGCTCAGCCATCATCTGGATGATCTGGAAGAGATATTGCTGAACTCGGAACCGATATCCCACCAGAATCGTGTTGCCGGTTAGATCGCCATCACTGACGCTACAAATGTTTCAGTCCGCCGCTACCCGCGCAAACCCCTCACGGATTTTCTCTTCCGGCAAATCATCGGCAATGAACACGATCACGCTTTCGCGCGTTTCATCGTCGGCCCACTCCGTGTCCCAATCGAATCCGTATAACTTCAACACACCCTGAAACACCATGCGCCGCGGCTCGCCAAGGATGTTCAACACGCCTTTGTAGCGCAGCAATTGCTTGCCATGGTCCTCCAGCAGTTCGTTCATGAACTCGCTGAGTTTGTCGATATCCAGCGGCTTGTCGGTGCGCAGCACCAGGCTGGAAATGCGGTCGATGGACGGCGCTTTGCTCACCGGGCGCAGGCTGACGCCACCACCAAGGTCGGCATTGAGATTGAAGCCGCGCACGTCGAGCAATTCGGCCAGATCGATCTTGCCGTGCTCGACCACGCGGATCGGTGCGCGACGGTTGATGCGGGTCAGGCGCTCGCTCAGCGCGGTAAAGGTCGCCTCGTCCACCAGATCGCGCTTGCTCACCAGTAAGCGGTCGGCGAAACCGATCTGCGCCTGGGCGATGGTTTGAGTCAGGTGAGTGTCAGCGTGCGCCGCATCGACCAGGGTGATGATGCCGTCGAGGATGTAGCGCTCGCGCAGCTCTTCATCGATGAAGAACGTTTGCGCCACCGGTGCCGGGTCGGCCAGGCCGGTGCATTCGATCACCAGACGGTCGAAGGCGATTTCGCCGCTGTCCAGGCGTTCGAGCAGCAGGTACAAAGCCTTGGTCAGGTCGGTGTGGATGGTGCAGCAGACGCAGCCGTTGGACAGCGTCATCACTTGCACCGGTTCGTCGCCCAACAGTTGGGTGTCGATACCGGCGTCACTGAATTCGTTCTCGATCACGGCGATTTTCAGGCCGTGTTCGGCTTTGAGCAGATGGCGCAAAAGCGTGGTTTTTCCCGCGCCGAGAAAGCCGCTGAGGATTGTTACCGGAATGGGAGAGGACAACTGGAGTCTCCTGTTTCACAAAATTGAGGATAAACACACAAACAAATGTGGGAGCGAGCCTGCTCGCGAAAGCGGTGTGTCAGTCAACATCAGTGTCGAATGACCGATTGCCTTCGCGAGCAGGCTCGCTCCCACAGGGTAATGCGTTACTTCAGTGCCAACAGATCAACAGCACTTCGGCCCACCCTTGCCACCGTAACGAGCTTCTTGGCGTTCCCGAAAGAACATTTCGTAGGTCATCACCGGTTTGTCCGGGTGTTTGGTTTGCATATGCTCGACGTAATTGTCGTAGTCGGGCATGCCGACCATCAGGCGCGCGGCCTGACCGAGGTATTTACCGAGGCGACTCAGGTCATTGAACATGCTGCAATCCTCGATTACGCATCCGGCAGAGCCTGGAATGGCGCTTCTTTATCCGTACGTTCTTTGCTGCCCCAGGCGGAAATACCGACCTTGAGCGCATAGAACAGGATACTGAATACCACGAACAGGAACAGCGCAGTCAGCGTTGCGTTGGTGTAGGCGTTGAAGATCACGTGCTGCATTTGCGTAATGTCCTTGGCCGGGGCGAGGATCTGACCGTTGGCCAGCGCATCGCTGTACTTCTTGGCCAGCGACAGGAAGCCGATCGCCGGATTGGCATCGAACAGCTTGATGAAGCCGGCGGTGGTGGTGCAGATCAGCAGCCACACGGCGGGTAGCATGGTGACCCAGACGTAGCGCTGGCGTTTCATTTTGATCAGCACGACGGTGCCGAGCATCAGCGCGATACCGGCCAGCATCTGGTTGGAGATACCGAACAGCGGCCACAAGGTGTTAATGCCACCCAGCGGATCGATCACGCCCTGGTACAGCAACCAACCCCACATCGCCACGCACCCGGCGGTTGCGATCAGGTTGGCGGTCCAGGATTCGGTGCGTTTGAGCGCCGGCACGAAGGAGCCGAGCAAGTCCTGCAGCATGAAACGGCCGGCGCGGGTACCGGCGTCCACAGCCGTCAGGATGAACAGCGCTTCGAATAGAATCGCGAAGTGGTACCAGAACGCCATGGTGTTTTCACCCGGCAGGACACTGTGCAGGATCTGCGCGATACCAACCGCCAGGGTCGGCGCACCGCCAGCACGGGCCAGGATCGTGGTTTCACCGATGTCCTTGGCCACCGCTTGCAGCGCTTCCGGGGTGATTGCAAAGCCCCAGCTGCTGACGGTTTGTGCCACGGCCACCACGTCACCGCCGACGACTGCCGCCGGGCTGTTCATGGCGAAATACACGCCCGGCTCGATCACCGAAGCGGCGACCATGGCCATGATGGCGACGAAGGATTCCATCAGCATGCCGCCGTAACCGATGTATCGGGCGTTGACCTCGTTATCCAGCAGCTTCGGTGTGGTGCCAGAGGAGATCAGCGCGTGGAAACCGGAGACCGCGCCACAGGCGATGGTGATGAACAGGAACGGGAACAGACCGCCCTTCCACACCGGGCCGGTGCCGTCGATGAACTGGGTCAATGCCGGCATTTTCAGCTCGGGCATGGTGATCAGGATGCCGATCGCAAGCGCCACGATGGTGCCGATCTTCAGGAAGGTCGACAGATAGTCACGCGGCGCCAGAATCAGCCAGACCGGTAACGAGGCGGCCACGAAACCGTAACCGACCAGCATCCACGTAATCTGCACGCCCGTGAAGCTGAACGCCTTGGCCCAGACTGGATCAGCGGCAATCTGCCCGCCGAGCCAGATCGAACCCAGCAGCAACAGCACACCGACGATGGAGATTTCACCGATACGACCCGGGCGGATGTAGCGCATGTAAATGCCCATGAACATCGCGATCGGGATGGTCGCCATCACCGTGAAAATACCCCACGGGCTTTCGGCCAGGGCTTTTACAACGATCAGCGCCAGCACCGCGAGGATGATGATCATGATCAGGAAGCAGCCAAACAGCGCGATGGTCCCGGGGATGCGGCCCATTTC
>NZ_JBBWCB010000139.1:0-13527 GCF_039888995.1 Pseudomonas rossensis
TTATTACAATGTGGCGGGCGTGCCGGCGACCGCAGGCACCTCCAAAGGATTTGAACCGCGTTTTCACCCGAAAATGCCGGTACAGAAACACAACTCGGTATGGACCTTCGACGGCACCTTGCCGCCCAAATTGCTCATGGTGCGTTATGGGCAACCGGTGTTGATGCGCCATTACAACGGCTTGCCGATCGACCCGTCGGCGAACATGGGTTTTGGTCTGCACACCATCACCACCCACGAACACAACGGTCACGTACCGGCGGAAAGCGACGGCTATGCCAACGCGTTTTTCTTCCCCGGGCAATTCTATGACTATCGCTGGCCGATCCAGTTGGCCGGCTACGACAGCATCAACACCACGGCTGCAGACCCGCGTGCAGCGTTTCCGTGCTCGCCGGGCGAAACCCTGTGGACCAACGACCTCACCCCCGGCCGCAAAACCTGCGACAACGGCATGATCAAGGTCCGCGGCGACTGGCGCGAAACCATGAGCACCCACTGGTTCCACGACCACATGCTCGATTTCACCGCGCAGAACGTCTACAAGGGCAACGCGGCGATGATGAATTACTACAGCGCCCTCGATCGCGCCAATGAATCGGTGAATGACGGCGTCAACCTGCGCCTCCCCAGCGGCAGCGCCTTGCCCTGGGGTAACCGCGACTACGACGTTAACCTGATGTTTTCGGACAAGGCGTGGGATAAGAACGGTCAACTGTGGTTCAACCCCTTCAACACTGGCGGCTTCCTCGGTGACCAGGTGCTGGTCAACTGGAAATGGAAACCGGTCCTGGATGTGCGCGCCCGCAGCTATCGCTTGCGCATGCTCAATGGTTCCGTGTCGCGCTACTTCAAAATGGCGCTGGTGCGCGAGATCAAGGGCAGCACCGGTGAGTTCCAAGGGCCTGCCGGGTCGGGCGTGTCGTATGCCCGGGTGCCGTTCCACATGATTGCCAACGACGGCAATATCATGGAACACAGCGTACCGTTCGACGGCAGCATGGACCTGGATGCCGACGGTGACAAACAGAACCACAACGCGATCCTGCCAACCCTGGGCATAGCCGAGCGTTTCGACATCATCGTTAACTTCTCGAAAAACGGGATCAAACCAGGCGACAAGCTGTTCTTCGTCAACCTGCTGGTGCACCAAGACGGCAAGGGTCCGGAAGAACCCGTTGCCCTGGCTGACGTGCTGTCCGAGAAATACCGGGCGATCATCAAGCAAACCAGCAAGGGGCCAAAGTGGGAGGACGGTGATCCGGCGGTAGGCAAGGTGTTGCAACTCAACGTCAAGGCCTACACCGGACAGGACCTGGCCATGGACCCGGCCGCTTATGAGCCGGCCAAACCGGGCAAGGCTGAAGGCCTGTTTATGATCCCGCTGAAGATTCACCGCGACAATGCTGCCGACAAGGCGCTGCTCGCCAAAGCCCGCCACCGCACCTTTACCTTCGGCCGTTCCGATGGCACCGATGAAGCGCCCTGGACGGTCAAGACCGACGGCGGTTTCGGGTTTCGCATGGACCCGCGCCGCCTGAACGTCTCGACCAAACTGGCCAGCGGTCCGACCGACGCCGGCGTCACGGGTTTCGGCACGCTGGAAGTGTGGCTCATCAAGGGCAATGACACGGGCTGGGGCCACCCGGTGCACGTGCACTTCGAGGAAGGGATCATCCTCAGCCGTGGCGGCAAGCCACCACCGGAATGGGAAAAATGGGCACGCAAGGACGTGTATCGCGTCGGTTCGGAAAAGGATGGTACGGACAATGTCGAGATTGCGATCCAATTTCGCGAATTCGCCGGCACCTTCATGGAGCACTGCCACAATACGCAACATGAGGACAACTCCATGCTGTTGCGTTGGGACGTTGAAAAACCCGGGCAAGTGCAGTTGATGCCGACTCCTTTGCCGAGCTGGGATGGTGTGCGCTACGTGAACTCCGCTGCGCTGCCAACCTTCCGCACCGGCGATGGCTACGGCACCAAAGCAGAGGTCACACCATGATCCGCAGGGGAGCCGACATGACATCACGTACGCCGCGCTCCCGCGCCCTGGGCATTCGCCTGATTTTGCTGATGGTCACCTGTGTGCTGGCCGCTTGGGTGCTGCTCGCTCATGAAGGTGCACCGTCGTCGACGGAATCGGCGACACCCTGGGGCGGCGATTACTTCCCCAACACCTTGCTGACCGATCAGGACGGCCGGCAGGTGCGTTTTTTCGATGACCTGATCAAAGGCAAAGTGGTGGTGATCAACTTCATCTTCACCTCGTGCAGCGACTCCTGCCCGCTGGAAACCGCGCGCCTGCGTCAGGTGCAGAATTTGCTGGGGGACCGGGTCGGCCAGGACATTTTTTTCTACTCCATCAGCATCGACCCCTTAAGCGATACACCCGACGTGCTCAAGGCCTATGCACAACGCTTCAAGGTCGGGCCAGGCTGGCAGTTCCTCACCGGGGAGTTCGAGGCCGTCACCGATCTGCGAAAAAAACTCGGGCTGTTTATCGAAGGCGTCGACAACGGCCGCAGCAAGGACCACAACCTGAGCCTGATCGTGGGCAACCAAAGCACCGGTCGCTGGATGAAAGCCTCACCGTTCGAGAACCCGTGGATCCTCTCCGATCAGTTGGCCAATACCTTGCAGAACTGGAAGCAACCCAGCGTTGAAGAAAGTTATGCCGATGCGCCCGAGATCCGTCCGCCGAGCAACGGCGAAGAGTTGTTTCGCACCCGTTGCGCGTCGTGCCACAGCCTGGGTCCGATGGACGGGCAGGGTATCGGCATGCGCAGCATCGGCCCGGACCTGATCGGCGTCACTCGCCTGCGTGATCCGGCCTGGCTGAGTCGCTGGATTCGCGAGCCGGACCGCATGCTGGCGGAAAAAGACCCGCTCGCGATGGAACTGTTTGAGCGTTTCGACAAAATCCCCATGCCCAACCTGCGCCTGGATGAGAACGCGGCGCAGTCCATCGTGGATTTTTTGCAGGAAGAAACCGATCGTCAGCAACCGCTACAGGCGGCGCAAACGCAATAGCGGCGAAATACTATCATTGGCGCCGTCAGCCTCGATCAATGCCACCTACACTGATCCGAAACGCGGCTGAAAAGGCTTGATGCAAGGCATCCGGGAAGGTCCTATGCAGATACCAGGACAACAAAAAATACCTGCGCCGGTTACGTCGGCAGCAGTCGGCAAGGGCTGGCGAGGACAGTTCAATTTGCTGCGCTGGTTTTCCCTGGGCAGCTTTTTCATCATCGCCGTCGTGGCGCTGGGGTTGGGCTACATTTCCACGCGCTTTGTTGTCGAGGAGAGCATCGAGCGCGATTCGATGCTGACCGCGCAGTTCGTCCAGGCCATTGGTGATGCCGAAATTCGCCATGCCGCGATTGCCCCGAACAGAACCATGGGTGAAATGCTCGACCCGCGCCAGGACAACGCCTATCCCGACGTGAGCCCAGCCTCCCGCGCAGCTTCGCGCACCGAGTTTCTCGATCATGTAGAGCATCTGCCGGACATTCTGTTGGCCACGGTGTATGCCCTGGATCGCACCGTGGTCTGGTCGACCAACCCGGAGCTGATCGGCGTGCGCATCGAAGATGACCGAGAACTGGACGAATCTTTCGAAATGAAGGAACCGGTGTCCACCAGCTACCACGAAATCGATGAGGAGCGCCCCGAGCAGAGGTTGCTGCGTGAGCCTGAACACCTGTTCATCGAGAACTACATCCCGATGTTCAATGCTGACAAAAGCAAAGTGATCGCCATGGTGGAGATCTACAAGGAACCTGTGGACCTGGTGGAACGCATCCAGCGTGGCTTCAAGTCAATCTGGCTGGCAACCCTGCTCGGCGGCCTGGCCATCTACCTCGGACTGTTCTGGATTGTGCGGCATGCGGCAATGCTGCTGCAGAGCCAGCAGAAACAACTGATCAGCAACGAGACCTTCGTCGCGCTGGGGGAAATGTCCTCGGCGGTGGCCCACAGCTTGCGCAATCCGTTGGCCAACATTCGTTCCAGTGCCGAACTGGCTCAGGAAATCTCCAGCCAGAACGCGCAGAAGAACATCGGCGACATCATCAGTCAGGTCGACCGCATGTCGCGCTGGGTTCGGGAGTTGCTGGTGTCATTGCGACCCATGAACGACGACTGCGAAACGGTAGACCTGGTGCTGGTCATCGACGACACGTTGAGTGCGTTTGACGCGCTGATTAAACGCTCCAGCATCGACGTGCGTTTCACCCTTCAGAGTTGTCCGCCGGTCGTCAGCCAACAGGTGTTGCTCACGCAAATTCTTAATAGCCTGTTTGCCAATGCCCTGGAAGCCATGCCCAAGGGCGGCGTGCTGAGTATCGATATCGAAACGCCGCAGCCCGGACTCGTGCGCATGACCCTGAGCGATACCGGCAAGGGCATGACCACGCAGCAAGAACAAATGGCCTTCAAGCCGTTTTTCACCACCAAACAAGGAGGGTTGGGCGTGGGCCTGGCCCTGGTCAAAAGAATAATGGAGCGTTTCGAAGGCTCGGTCGAATTGACCAGCCGAGAGCAGGAAGGAACCCGCGTCTGTCTCAATTTTAAAGTGGCAACGGGAGGGGAATATGGAGCACAGCATTCTGCTGGTCGAGGATGATGAACTCCTCGCCGAGAATATTCAGACCTACCTGGAGCGCAAGGACTTCGAGGTGACGGTCTGCCACTCGGCTGAGGACGCGCTAGAGCAATTGGGCACTTTCGTCCCGGACGTGGTGCTGACCGATAACTCGCTGCCGGGTATGAGCGGTCACGACCTGATCCAGAAGCTGCGCATCAGCGCGCCGGATCTGAAAGTGATCATGATGACCGGCTATGGCAACGTCGAAGACGCCGTGGTGGCGATGAAAGAGGGCGCTTTCCATTACGTCACCAAACCGGTGGCGCTGCCGGAGCTCAAGCTGCTGCTGGACAAGGCCCTGGCCACCGACCGAATGGAACGCACACTGTCGTTCTATCAGGAGCGCGAAGCGCAGAAGTCAGGGGTGCAGGCATTGATCGGCGAATCGGCACCGATGCAGTACCTGAAAAGCACCATTGGCCAGTTAATCGACGCCGAGCGGCGCATGGCCAATACCGATCTGCCACCGGTGTTGGTGGAAGGCGAGACCGGCACCGGCAAGGAACTGGTGGCCCGTGCGTTGCACTTCGACGGCCCGCGCAGCAAAGGTCCGTTCATTGAATTCAACTGCGCCTCGATTCCTTCCAACCTGGTGGAGTCGGAACTGTTCGGCCACGAGAAGGGCGCCTTCACCGACGCCAAGGACCGCCGCGTCGGGCTGGTGGAAGCGGCCGATGGCGGGACGCTGTTTCTCGATGAAGTCGGCGAGATGGACCTGTTGCTGCA
This sequence comes from Pseudomonas rossensis, assembly GCF_039888995.1. Lineage (NCBI taxonomy): Bacteria > Pseudomonadati > Pseudomonadota > Gammaproteobacteria > Pseudomonadales > Pseudomonadaceae > Pseudomonas > Pseudomonas rossensis. The sequence goes on from NZ_JBBWCB010000139.1 coordinate 5,381, forward strand.
AGCCAAACTGCTGAAGCTGCTGGAGGACCGGACGATCCGCCGGGTCGGCTCGGTGAAGGAGCGCAAAGTCGATTTGCGGGTGATCAGCGCCACCAACTGCAACCTTGAACAAATGGTCCAGCAGGGCAAGTTCCGCCGCGATCTGTTCTTCCGTTTGCGGATCATCTCGATCAAGGTGCCGCGCCTCTATGTCCGTGGCGCAGACATCCTGCTGCTGGCTCGACACTTCCTGGCGATCCACGGTAAACGCTATGGCAAACCGAACCTGTATTTCAGCGATCAGGCCGAGGAATTGCTGCTCAGCTACAGCTGGCCGGGCAACGTGCGCGAGTTGCGCAACATGCTTGAGCAAACCGTGTTGCTGGCCCAGAGCAACACCATCGCCGCCCATCAATTGAACGTGTGCCTGAGCCTGGTGGATGAGCCGCTGTTGTTCCAGCAAGAGCCGCAACACTGCGAGCCGCGCCCGGTCTACAACGGCACCGAGTCCATGAACCTGCCGGAAGTGGAGCGCGACATGGTGCGCAAGATGCTCGACAAGACCGACTGGAACGTCACCAAGTCCGCACGGCTGCTGGGCCTGAGCCGCGACATGCTGCGCTACCGAATCGAGAAGCTCGGCCTCGCGCGCCCGGACAAACGCCAGTGGTAGACCTTATTGCATCACTGGCGTCTGACGGCTGAGGCACGCGAGCAGGCACGTAGGGTCGAGGACTTCTTCGTTCACGTAGACACCGCGTTGCTGATCGTAGGAGCGGACGAACACTCGAACCGTGGCATCCGCTACCGTCGGCAATCTTGAGTCGTAGAACTCATGCTGGCTCGAAATGGGGATGAAGTCCTGAGGCGCTGTCGGGATGTACGACCCTGGCGGCACCGCGCTCAGTGACGGTGGCACGGGGTGAGCGAAGGGTTGGTCGGCTCCGTAATAGTTGAACTCACTGCTGTAATCGCTAGTGGGTGTCAGGCTGTCGTCTGCGTGAGCGCTAGCTGTGGTGATCAGGCAGAGGGCGAACAGTAGTCTCAGATCGGTTTTTTTCATGGCAGCACCTGCGAAATCGGCTTTTCCCGCATTTCCCCAAGGCCATTAACTATAGCTGCCGTACGAGCGCGCGTTCGCGATGCCCGGATTACAAGATTTGAACAAAGACTCAATGGGTTTTTTCGAAACCCTGATCTAGACTCGTGCCGGTCAATCAAGACCCCAGTCTGGAGCGCGCAAAGGAAATGCCGACAAAAGAAAAAGCCATCGCCAGCAACCGCGATGCCTGGAATGACTCCGCCCGACACCACAAAGACACCGCCGAATGGCGAGCCCGTTTGGCGGCTGTTGGTGATAGGGATTTTTGCTGCATGGACGACACCCTCCGAGGTTTGCTGGAACAAGTGGGTGTCGACGGCAAAGATCTGGTGCAACTGGGCTGCAACAACGGCCGCGAAAGCCTTTCGTTGTTTGCGCTGGGTGCCCGCAGCGTCGTAGGCGTCGATCAGTCCGAGGCTTTCCTCGATCAGGCGCGGGAACTGGCGTCACGCTCGCCCCATGCGCCTGAGTTCATCGAGGCAGACATCCATCACTTGCCGACTGAACTTCATGGCCGTTTCGACGTGGCCCTGATCACCATCGGCGTGTTGAACTGGATGCCGGACATCGGCGAATTCTTCCGCCACGTCGCGCAAACCCTCAAGCCCGGTGGCAGCCTGGTGGTGTACGAAACCCATCCCTACCTGGAGATGTTCGACCCCGAGTCAGCCGATCCGTATCGGCCGGACAGCTCGTACTTTCGCAGCGAACCTTTCGTGCAGGACCAGCCGATCGTCTACGAAGGCAAAGTCGACCAGCAGGCGGCTCCGTCCTACTGGTTCGTCCACACCCTGGGCGCCATCTTCACCGGCGCCATCGACGCCGGATTGCAGGTCAGCCACTTCAAGGAGTACCCGCATTCCAACCGCGAGGAACTCTATGATCGGTATGAGCAGCAAACGGCGCAGCTGCCGTTGTGTTTTACGTGGGTGGGGGTGAAGCGATAGGTTTCAGGATCGGGACCTATTCGCGGTGCCGCTACCGTCCGCTATCCTTGCTCCACGCACATCGAACGGTTTTCCCCATGCTTTCGGTCCAAGGCGTCTTCAAAAGCTACGCCACTCCCCAGGGCCCATTAGCGGTCCTGCAAGGTGTCGATCTCACCTTGAAACCCGGCAGCAGCCTGGCGTTGATGGGGGAGTCGGGCAGTGGCAAAAGCACCTTGCTGCACCTGATTGCCGGGCTGGACAAGGTCGATCGCGGCAGCATCCACAGCGGCGAACATCGGCTGGAGCAGATGAACGAAGGGCAACTGGCGAACTGGCGGCGGACCGAAATCGGCCTGGTGTTTCAGCAATTCAACCTGATCGGCAGTTTGCGCGTGGAGGACAATCTGGCGTTCCAGGCACGACTGGCGGGGCGCCATGATCCGCGCTGGCAGGCGCATCTGGTGCAACGTCTGGGCTTGGGCGATTTGCTGCGGCGTTATCCTGAACAGCTGTCCGGCGGCCAGCAGCAACGGGTCGCGCTGGGCCGTGCCCTGGCGTCGCAGCCAAAACTGCTGCTGGCCGACGAACCGACCGGCAGCCTCGATGAAGCCGCCAGCGATGAGGTCTTGAAGTTGTTGCTGGAGTTGCTCGACGACAGTCCCACCACCTTGTTGATGGTCACCCACAGCCCGCGGGTTGCCGCCCGGTTGGCAGAGAAAGTGGTGCTCCACGGTGGCCGTCTGGCTAGAGCGGACGAGCGCTGAGGTGCGGGTCTTTCGAGAGACGCTGCGGGCGCTGCTCAGTCATTGGCGGCAGCATCCGGTGCAGTTTTTCAGTGTTCTGACCGGGCTCTGGCTCGCCACCAGCCTGCTGACCGGCGTGCAGGCGCTGAACAGCCAGGCGCGCGAAAGCTACGCCCGGGCCAGTCAGTTGATTGGCGGCGAACCCCAGGCCAGCCTCAGTTCACCCAGTGGCGCAACCTTCTCCCAACACGTGTTTGTCGACCTGCGCCGTTTGGGTTGGCCGGTGTCGCCGGTCCTGCAAGGCCGGGTGACGCTCAAGGGCCATGAAGACCAGCGCTTGCAGCTGATGGGGATCGAGCCGGTGTCGCTGCCCGCCGGTTCCTCAGTGGCCGGGCAGCCGTTGGCGATTGAGCAGGTTGTCGAGTTTTTCAGCCCGCCGGGCAGTACCTGGATTTCGCCGCAGACGTTGCAGGCACTGGGTCTGCATGAGGGCGAACGCCCGCTGACTTTGAGTGGTCAGGCATTGCCGCCGCTGCATGCCCAACCCGATATGGCTCCCGGTGTGTTGTTGGTGGACATCGGCTTAGCCCAGCAGATTCTTGGTCTGCCGGATCAGCTGTCACGCCTGCTGCTGCCGAAGGATTTTACCGCGCCCCTGCCTGATCAATTCAAGGGTCAACTGCAGCTCAAGACCAGCGGCGAAGAGAACAATTTGTCGCGCCTGACCGAAAGCTTTCACCTGAACCTCGATGCGCTGGGTTTTCTGTCATTCGTGGTCGGCCTGTTCATCGTCCACGCCGCGATCGGCCTGGCGCTGGAACAACGCCGTGGCTTGCTCAGAACCCTGCGCGCCTGCGGTGTCAGTGCACGGATGTTGATTGCCTGTCTGGCGGTTGAACTGGGCGGTCTGGCGTTGATCGGCGGACTGGTCGGCGTCGCCAGCGGCTACCTGCTGGCCAGCGTGCTGTTGCCGGATGTCGCCGCGAGTCTGCGCGGGTTGTACGGCGCCGAAGTGGCGGGGCAGTTGAGCCTCAGTCCGTGGTGGTGGCTCAGCGGCGTCGGCCTGAGTCTGTTGGGCGCGTTGTTGGCAGGGGCCAACAGTTTGTTGCGGGCCGCGCGTCTGCCTTTGCTGGCCCTGGCCGCCCCGCAAGCCTGGCATCAGGCTCACGCCCGCTGGTTGCGGCGCCAGGGTTGGGTTGCCGTGATCGCCGCGGTGATCGCGCTGCTGGCGTTGATCTATGGCGACAGCCTGAGCAGTGGCTTCGTGCTGATGGCGGCACTGTTGATCGGCGCTGCGCTGGCGTTGCCGGTGGTGCTCAACTGGGTGTTGAACCTGGTGCTGCATCGCAGTCGCTCGGTGCTCGGCCAATGGTTTCTCGCCGACTGCCGTCAGCAACTGCCGGCCCTGAGCCTGGCGCTGATGGCGCTGTTGTTGGCACTGGCGGCGAACATTGGAGCGGGCAGCATGACGGCCGGTTTTCGTCAGACCTTCAGCGATTGGCTCGAACAACGCCTGACCGCCGAACTGTACGTTAATCCGCGAAATCCGGCCCAGGCCAGAGAGCTGCAAACCTGGCTCAAGCAGCAACCCGGACTCACGGCAGTGCTGCCCAACTGGCAAGTGTCGATCCAGTTGCAAGGCTGGCCGGCTGACGTCTTCGGCGTGATCGATCACCCGACGTATCGCCAGCATTGGCCGCTACTGGAAGCCTTGGGTGACAACCCGTGGGACCGACTGGCCAAGGACGACGCACTGATGCTCAGCGAGCAACTGGCCCGTCGGCTGAAGGTGCGCCTTGGCGATCACCTGACGATTCCCACCCCGAACGGCGCCTGGTCGCCACGGATCGTCGGCATCTACGCCGATTACGGCAATCCCAAGGGCCACATTCTGGTCAACGTCAACCATCTGCTGCGCGGCTGGCCGCAGCTGACACCCAGCCGTTTCAACCTGCGCATCGACCCGACGTTGATCCCTGCCTTCCAGACCGCGCTGCAAACCCGCTTCGTGCTGGAGGACCGCCGCATCGTCGACCAGGCCCGGCTCAAGGGTTGGTCCACGCAAGTCTTCGAACGCACCTTTGCCGCGACCACCGCACTCAACAGCCTGATCCTCTGCGTGGCGGGCGTGGCGCTGTTCATCAGCCTGTTGACCCAAAGTCAGAGCCGCCTCGGGCAACTCGCCCCACTGTGGGCGCTCGGCGTGACGCGCCGGCAACTGATGTTGCTCAATCTCGGGCAGACCTGGTTGCTGGCGGTGCTGACCCTGGTGCTGGCGTTGCCGTTGGGGATCGCGTTGGCGTGGTGCCTGGACACGGTGATCAACGTCCAGGCCTTCGGCTGGCGCTTGCCGCTGCGGGTGTTTCCGATGCAGCTGTTGCAGTTGATGGGGCTGGCGCTGCTGGCGACTTTACTGGCGTCGGCCTGGCCGCTGTATTCGCTGTATCGCACGCAACCGGCGGATCTGCTGAGGACGTTTGCTCATGAAGATTAAGGTCGGCGTGTTGCTATTGGCGTTATTGAGCGGGTGCGATAACTCGGCGCCTGTCGAGAAAGGCTTCGCGGGGCTGGGTCATCAGGCCGCCGCGTTCACCCCGGTAGTACCCGGTCGGGTGTTCAGCTTTCCGGCGGATCACGGTCCTCATGACGGTTTTCGCATTGAATGGTGGTATGTCACCGCCAACCTCAAGGACGATCAGGGTCGCGAGTTTGGCGCGCAGTGGACGTTGTTTCGCAGTGCGTTGAAGGCTGCTCCCGAGGTGGCAGGTTGGAATAATCAGACGATCTGGCTCGGTCACGCGGCGGTGACTTCTGTCACGGTGCATCACGCTGCCGAACGCTATGCCCGTGGCGGCGTTGGGCAGGCCGGGGTGAGCCTGGCGCCGTTCAACGCGTGGATCGATGATTGGCGTTTCAGCAGTCAGGCGTCTGATGCCGACCCGTTGGCCGAGCTGCAACTGAGCGCCCGCGACAAGCATTTCAGCTACCAATTGCGGCTGACTTCTACACGTCCGCTGGTGCTGCAAGGGGACAAGGGTTTCAGCCAGAAATCAGAGCAAGGCCAGGCGTCGTACTACTACAGCCAGCCGTTTTTCCAGGCCAGCGGCTCGTTGGAAATCGATGGTAAAACCTGGCAGGTCAGCGGCCCGGCCTGGCTCGACCGCGAATGGAGCAGCCAGCCGCTGACCGCCAACCAGACCGGCTGGGACTGGTTTTCCCTGCATCTGGACAGTGGCGAACACGTGATGCTTTATCGCATGCGGCAAAAGGACGGCGAGCCTTACCTTACCGGGACCTGGATCGACGCTCAGGGGCAGACGCAGTTGGTGCACGCCAGCGACATCAGCCTCACACCGCAAGACACCGCCAACGTCGCCGGCCGTTCGATGCCGGTGCGCTGGTCGATCAAAATCCCCGACAAACACCTCGACATCACGATCAGCGCGCTCAACCCCAATGCGTGGATGGCTTTGCGCATTCCCTATTGGGAAGGGCCGGTGCAATTGAGCGGCAGCCATGGTGGGCAGGGTTATCTGGAAATGACCGGGTATTAAGGCTCCCCTGTAGGAGCTGGCGAAGCCTGCGATCTTTTGACGTTGATCCTGATCTCCCCCGAAATCCCACTGGAACTCCTCGCGACGCCCAACCCTCTACCGTGAGAACCCCCGCAGGAGCCCACACATGAGCGACGACCTAAAACCACCTGACCTTGCCTCGTGGCAGCGCCTGTTCGAAGACAAGGCCTACTGGCAACAGTCCCCTGATGCCCATTACGCCGAACTGCTGCGGGTGGCCGATGACTTGCTGGGGCAGGGCGCCATCGACCTGGAACAGTGGCAAGCCTTGAAGGCCAAGGCCGATCAATCTCATAAAGACTCGCCTGCCGTGAACGTCGCCCAAGAGGTTGACGATCCCGAAGCCTGAGGAGAATTTCCATGAATCCCAAACCGCCTGACACTTTGGAAAACCCCGACGAGCCCCGACCACCGGGTGAAGTCGAGCGCGACAACGACGCCCTGCGCCCGACCGATCCAACCCGACGCAAGGAAAGCGGCAAGGGCACAGACAGTGGTGAATCCACCGCACAAGAAACCGCAAAAACTCCCTGATCAGCGTCTATGCTCATCTGCGCAGAGGGCGCTGGACGGTGGTTCAGCGCTCGTTGCTGCCTCCAATTCACAGGGAATGTACCGCTTATGAAACTTCACGCACTGACCAAAGCCATCACCCTCGCTACCTTGCTGTCTGCCGCCAGCCTTAGCGCCATGGCTACGGACATCCCGCTGTCTGCTGTTGTGGAGGCGGATCAGGTCACCACCAAAGTTGTCTCGGTCGATGCTGCCAATCACCGGGTCGTCCTGGAGGGGCCGGAAGGTCGTCAGGTCCATGTGCAATTGACCGACAAGGCCAAAAACCTCGGCAACTTGAAAGTCGGCGACCAAGTCGATGTCAAGGTGACTAGCGCTGTCGCCGCCTACCTCGACACCGATGTCGACAAAGGCCTGCCAGGCACCGTCGAACGCGCTGGCGAAGTCCGCGCAGCTCCCGGCAGCGACAACCCGGGCGGCGAAGCCTACCGTCAGGTGCAGGTCCAACTGAAAATCACCAAAATCGACGTGAAGAAAAACCAGGTCACCTTCCAAAACCCCGCCGGCCAGTCCAAGACCGTTGACGTCGGAAGACCCGAAGTTCAAGCGAAATTGAAAGACCTGAAAGTTGGACAGAGTGTCGTTGTGACCTATACCGACATATTGACAGTGACCAGCAAGCACTGAAGTTGAGTATTAGCTCTATATATATTGATTGTTCTCGTACAACTTTTTTGTATAAGAACAATCAGTTTTAATGGTCTAATTGGTGAGTTTTGGTGGTCTGCAAAATAGTATTTTGGCCGACATTTAATCGAATGTTGTTTCGATAAATTTCATGTTCATATACGCGGACATATTCGAAAACTTCAATTAAAATGCTTCCCGTTCGCCCAGTGTCAGGGCTCTTTACCGGTGCATGGATTGCCAGGCCATTACACTGGGCGAACACCTTATCGACGTGCGGTACACACCTGCAGCAATACGTTAAGATGCGCGGCATTTTGCAGATCAAGGAAGAAAACGGCTGTCGCCGTTCTGACACGGATGAAACCACTCTCCCTCTACCACCCGGCGCTCTACTGGCTCCGCGTGTGGCAAAAAAGACTGTTCCGGCAATTGGCCTGGCGCTTCTCCCGCAAGCAATACGCTGTTTCGCTGAACACCGTCTCCCGCTTGCCATTTCGCTGTAAGCGCTCCATGAAGCCCACATTCCAAGCCGAAACCTGATGTCCGATGCTGTGCTCCCGATTTCTTTCTGGAGCCAGTCCGTCATGATGCGTCCCGACGCCAAAGTCGAAAAAGT
>NZ_JBBWCB010000140.1:0-13444 GCF_039888995.1 Pseudomonas rossensis
ATCAAGCCACAAAAAATGAAGTAGCTACGCCGCGAATGGCCTCCGCGCCAGCATGATTTGATTCCTCCCCACCTCAGACGCCGCCTGTTTGGATAGGTGGGGTTTATGGATCAGTTACAGACTTTGCGTTATACATAATGGCCATTGCTTCGGCATCCCCCTTTATAGCGTGAGGCTCCGCCGTTTTTATTAATAATTCTAACCAATCACCAGCACTTTTAATTCCAGAAGGACATTTACTTGCCACCGCGCAAAGGTCCCCTCCAGCCGTGGCGAGCTGAAACATTGAGTAGTAGTCGTCTTGAGCAGCAGAAGCTTCGTACCACTTTCGCGCTTCAGGGGTCATGTAGTTGTTTTTTCTCCTGAGCGATTCTCCCAGATAATACTGGGCTTCGTGATCGCCGGCTTCTGAGGCAATGGTCAGGAAGGGGGTGGCAGAAACAGCTTTGTACTGATTGTAGAGAATTATTCCTTGTATTTTTGCTGCTTGCTGTTCCGAGGAAAGTTCGGCGGATGCTGGGTTTGCAAACGCAATAATCAACAGTGCGATAAATAGACTTTTCTTGATCAATGTTAACGGCTCAACTTTTCTGGGAAAAACGACAGGGGTGGATGAGTCGCTTTCCAGTTTTTTGCAAATTCGTTAGCTTCTGAAATTTGTTCCGGTGTCATTTTTTCGGCAATTTCCGGAAGGGCTTCATTTACGTAAACCTGTACATCTCCGCCACCGTCAAGTTCAGATAGTAGCGAGGTCAACGCATAACCTTTAACCCTATCTAATGGGAAGTCGTAAAGCGATGGTGAATGGGCTGAATATGCGCCGTAACTGCTAACGCCTGACTCGTACCCTTTATTAGCTGCTTCGACAATCCAATGGCGAGCGGCTGTTAAATCACCTTGGTCTTCATAAATAAACGCAGCGTATTCCATCATTGCAGGGGGGTATCCTCCTTCTGCTGATAGTTTCAGCCAATATCCAATTGCCTCTAGTCGTTTCCAGGGTAGAAAGAATCCGTCGCCTTGTCTGACACCAATAGCCATCCAATATTGAGCCAGTGCGTTCCCCGCAGATGCTGATTTCTCAAGCCACGCATCGTCAATTGTAAGCTCATACATGAAATACATTGCCTCCGCGTCACCTTGATCCGCTTTGGGCTTGACTAGATTCCGAGCATGGTTCAACCATTCAATCGGTTCTTTTTGCGCGGGAGGGCAGTTGTTCATAAATTTGCAGAAATCTTTTTCGCTGCGTCCTAACTGGATCATCGCGTAAAGATCGCCTTGGGCCGCGGATGCTTCGTACCACTTACGAGCTTCAGCATTCATGTAGTGATTTTTCTTTCGGAGTGATTCGCCCAGATAGTATTGTGCTTCGTGATCGCCGGCTTCTGCGGCGACGGTAAGAAATGAGTTGGCAGAAACAGCCTTGTATTGATTGTAGAGAATTATTCCTCGCGCTTTTGCTGATTGTTGCTCCGAGGAAAGTTCGGCGGATGCTGGATTTGCAAGCGCAATCAACAGTGCGGTAAATAGACTTTTCGTAATCAATGTTAACGACTCAACTTTTCCGGGAAAAACGACAGGGGTGGATGAGTCGCTTTCCAGTTTTTTGCAAATTCGTTAGCTTCTTTTATTTGTTTTGGTGTCATTTTGGCTGCTATTTCAGGCAGTTTTTCTTCAAGGTAAACCTGAGCGCTGCCTCCGCCATCAAGTTCCTTCAAAAGGGACACCAGTCCGTAACCTTTCACCAAGTCTAAAGGGTAACCGACCCTGTCAGGAGTGTGAGTCAAATAGGCGCCATAGGTACTTACAGCATTCTGCTCTCCAGTTTTTGCCGCTTCTTCCAGCCAATGACGGACCCCTGCCATGTCACCTTCTTTGTACAGGGCCGCAACGTAAGCCATCATTGCTTTAGGGTAACCTCCTTCAGAAGAAGCTTTTAGCCACTTGGCAATAGATACTGAGCGCTTCCAAGGCAGTAGAAAAACCCCACTCCCTTCTTGTTCACCAATTGCCATCCAATACTGTGCAATGGCGTTGCCGGCAATTGCGGACTTCTCTAACCAGTCTTGATCAATTGTTAGTTGATACATTATGAACATGGCTTCAGCGTCGCCTTGCTCGGCTTTCGGCTTGGCCAAACGCTGCGCTTCATTTAGCCATTCAATGGGCGTTTTTTTGCGAGTAGGGCAGTCCTGCGAGAGTTCGCATAGATTCTCGCTGCGTCCAAGCTGAATCATTGCATACAAATCACCTTGAGCAGCAGATGCCTCGTACCACTTGCGCGCTTCAAGACTCATGTAGTGATTTTTCTTTCTGAGACATTCCCCCATAAAATATTGTGCCTCGTGATCCCCGGCCTTAGCGGCGACTGTAAGGAGGGGGGCAGCAGAAACAGCTTTGTTTTGATTGTAGAGAATCAATCCTTGTTCTTTTGCTGCTTGTTGTTCCAAGGATGTTTGCGCGAATGCACTACTTGAAATGGCAGTAATTAATAACGCGCATACTAAGTGGGTGCTCATTGAAGTTAGCGACTCAATTTGTCAGGAAAAAATGATAGGGGTGGATGGGTGGACTTCCATTTTTTTGCAAACTCCTTAGCTTCTATTATCTGTTCTGGTGTCATTTTGGCAGCGATTAGAGGAAGTTTGTATTCGACATTGACTTGCATTCCGCCGCCACCATCAAGCTCTGAGAGTAAATATACAAGTGCATAGCCCTTTATGATATCGAGCGGGAATCCATAGGTGTCGGGTTCATGCGCGATATCAGATCCGTATCCATAAACCGTATCCGCGTAACCGACCAACGCTGCTTGTTCATTCCAATGCCGGAAACCTTCAATATCCCCACTTTCAAATAGTATTGCGGCGTATTCCATCATTGACTTTGGATAACCACCCTCGGCGGAAGCTTTAAACCATTTTGCCACGGCCTCTCCACGTTTCCATGGCAGGAAAAAACCTTCACCTTGTTGGTAACCTACTCCCATCCAGTATTGAGCAAGTGCGTTACCTGCCATGGCAGCCTTTTCAAGCCAGGCGTCGTCTAAAGTTAACTCGTACAATATATACATAGCCTCCGCATCACCCTGAATTGCTTTGGGCATGGCTGTTTTTTTAGCTTGATTCAACCACTCAATGGGCTTTTTTTGATCAGGAGGGCAATCATTTGAAAACGTACATAGATCTTTTTCGCTACGCCCAAGCTGAATCATGGCGTAAAGATCCCCTTGCGCGGCAGAGGCCTCATACCATTTCCGAGCTTCAGGATTCATATAGTGATTTTTCCTCCTGAGCGACTCTCCCAGATAATATTGTGCTTCGTGATCGCCGGCCTCCGCGGCAATGGTCAGGAAGGGGGTGGCTGAAACAGCCTTGTATTGATTGTAGAGAATCAATCCTTGCGCTTTTGCTGCTTGTTGTTCCGAGGATAGTTGCGCGAATGCACTACTTGAGAGGACAGTAATTAATAGCGCGCATGCTAAGTGAATACTCATTAATGTTAACGGCTCAATTTGTCAGGGAAAAATGACAGTGGAGGGTGTGTGGCTTTCCATTTTCGGGCGAACTCTTCGGCCTCCATTATTTGCTCGGGTGTCATTTTTGCAGCAATTTTGGGGAGCTTACTTTCTACTCTAGGTTGTAATCCTCCACCACCGTCTAGCTCTTTTAGGGAGTATATGAGTGCATAACCTTTGATTATGTCGAGTGGAAAGCCGTATGTGTCTGGTTCATGAGCGAGGTCAGACCCATAACCGTAAACTGTAGTTGCATAGCCTGCTAGCGCTGCTTTTTCATTCCAATGGCGAAAGCCGTTCAAATCTGACTTTTCGTATAAGATCGCCGCATACTCCATCATCGATTTAGGGTAGCCGCCTTCTGCTGATGCTTTGAACCATTTTTCAGTTGTTTCAGTACGTTTCCATGGTAGAGAAAATCCATTACCTTGCTTGTAACCCACGGCCATCCAATATTGTGCAAGCGCAAAGCCTGCGGAGGCCGATTTTTCAAGCCATTCGTTCTCTAGCGTAAGCTCGTACATAACGTACATAGCCTCGGCGTCTCCATTGTCCGCTTTAGGTTTTGCTAGGTCTCGGGCTTGATTCAACCAGTCAATTGATTTTGTTTGATTGGTAGGGCAGTCATTTTTTATCTCACAAATATCGTTTTTGTTACGACCAAGTTGAATCATTGCATAAAGATCACCTTGACTAGCAGCGGCCTCATACCAGTGCCTGGCTTCGGTTGTCATATAGTGGTTTTTGGTTCTCAAAGACTCTGCTAGAAAATATTGTGCTTCGTGATCGCCAGCTTCGGCGGCAACAGTAAGAAATGGAACTGCAGATATAGCTTTAAGTTGATTGTAAAGCTCTAGCCCTTTGTCTTTTGCAATTTTTTGCTCGGAACTCAGCTGGGCGGATGCATGGCTAGTACTCGCTAATAAAATAATAAGTGTCAGAAGCACTCTCGACAACATGTTCTTTCCTTCTCTGTAGTTAGTGGGGCGGACCACTATAAGTTGTCTTGCCGGACGGAATATAAGTGCGCCCGAAATATTGACTACGCTGGCAGTATCCGTCTTTGTTCGCTCCAAGTGTTTTCACATGGGATCTATAGTCGGCGCGCATTTCATCTCCATCACGCTCAGTTAATCGAAGGACAGCTTCTGCCATGAAATTATCAAGGGCTAAGCGACTCTCGCAATACACCTGTCCGGATTCTGTAGATTTAACTCCGAAGCGATTCATGCAGGCACAAATTTCTTCAAATTGGCTTTGAGCTTTATCTAATGAATTTTGTTTTTTTGCTTGATTTAGAATCCAGCCAAAAATTTGTTCAATCGCTCTCTGTTGAAGTAGATGTGATTGATCTTCATTGTATTGGCGTGTCGCCTCTTTATCTGATGAGCCACCAGTGCTGTTTGTAAGTGTGACGGAAAAGCTATTTGGCGGACTGATTAGTGTAAGCAGCAAAGGGCCCAAAGCACTTGGAATAGCATTAACACACCACTCCTCAAGTTCTGCCCGATTTTCATAATTTATAATGGTGTCTGCAATTGGCCCGCCTTTACCCGTGGCGGTTAGCGATTCATAGAGTGACATGACGAAATCAATCCCCTGCAAGTACACCATCCCAACATCAAACCCACAAACAGCCAAAGTATTCAGGTTCGACATCAAAGTAAATGCCTGGTCATCAACCGAAATAAACGGGTTCTGCTTATTCTTATAGAGCTCTCGACGGAACAAATTGATCAACTCTGTTACTGCGTCGTAACCCACTTCGAACTTGAAAGCCCCACCCACCCCAGGGCCGGCTACCAACGAAGCCTTCAGTACCAAAATCAACCGGCCGTCATGCAACGAAATACTCGCTTCGCCCTTTGCCCCCAAACCTGCGGCCACATTTAGTTCGGCGGTCAAACGAGCGAGGCTGAACCACTCGTTGGTCTTCATCGAGTCTTTGGACCCCGATGTGGGTGCCCGTTGTAGCATGGCGACTTCGGAGGGCGGGGCCCAGTTCAAGGCGCCGGTCACCATGATTCCCGATTGCAAACCGGCGAATAAATTGAAGGCGGCTTTGCCTCCATTCTGCACTTGCAGGTTTGTATTGACTCCCTTGATTTGATCGCTGGTTTCGGTGTGGACGAAATCGCGTTTGTCTCCGGTCCGTACCACGGGTTCTGGCGGAGCCAAATGGAATCCCGCGTTGCCAATGTCCAGCGCTATCTCGGAGGAAAGCAGCAGCGAGGCGCCGGCATAGCCCCAGGCCTTGGCGCCGAGATACAACGAAAACCGGCCCAAATTGAGTGTTTGCTGGACGCTATGGCCGTCTAGATAGGTAAACGTGATTTCTTTGGCTTTGCTGCGTTCAGGCAAATCGACTTTAAACAGTTCGACTTCACCTCGGGCGAGGTCGACGCCGAATGACGCTTTGGCCGAAGCTTTAAATCCTTCCGCCAGGCTAAAAGCGGGGCCTTCGACTTTTGTTGATCCGTGAATGATTTCAGTGGATGACGACGTCAGGCAGCGAACCAATTGCGCTTGGGGGCTGATATCAAAAATGCGAAAGGTCTTGCGCACGTTGTCTTTGAACAACACCTGTTGCAGGCGTACTCCCCATTCCTTGCGGCTGCCGGCATTATCAAGGGCAGAGACTTTGTAATTCCTGGTTTGCAGAAAGGTGTAAAACTTTTCGATCTCGAACCAGCCTTCGGGGGAAAACCAGTCGCTTTCCTGGTCCTTGATCCGCAGAGCGCCTTCCTGTACGAGCCATTGGCCGAACAAATTCAATTCACTGTCGGTGGCGGCTTTGCCAGTGCTGTTGCCTGGGCGCTTGGTCAAGTCTTTGACTTTGGCGCCGACCTTTTTCCAGTCGTTTTTGACGGTGGCTTGAAGTCTTGGAAGCGAATACATGCTCAGGTAAGTCAATGGTTTCTTGAGGTCATCCAGCATGCTCATTTCATGAAGCGGAAAACCATCCTTGACCAGCCGGTCCATCGGCTTGGCCTGGAACTGCTCGGGCTCCCACAACAGATGCCGGCGAACAGGTGCGGTTTCCATGTTTTTTTCAGCTTGCAGTCGTAACTTTTCTTTATCTGCCTGCAGACGGTCCCATTCGGCGCGCTCGAGGGAAACAAGGTTGGCCGGCGCTTTGGCCTGCCTGCCGCTTGCTTCGATCCAGCCTTTATATTTTTTGCTAAGGCGTTCGTTGACCTCTGTCTGCTTTTTCTCAAGCGCCAAGTATTGCTTGAACAGGTCGACGCCACCTTCGACCGAAGCACCGCTCGCGGGAATCAGGGCGAATTCGGGTAAGGCGATTCCGTATTGAGCAACACTGGTAATGGACTCAAGGTAAGCAACATAGATCGCTTTTCTTTTTAAACGCTGTGCTTCCTGATCGCGCACGTACGTACAAAGAGGGAGTTGGTTATTCGCCCCGCAAGCCGCGACCTCGTCTAGTCGCTTTTTGTCTTCAGCCAGCAGCGGCGCGAGTTCAGCCGAGCCTAATGTGGCCAGGTCTTTTTCTTTGAGTAAGGTTTCTCGAGCTTTGAGGTATTTCTGAACGCCCTCGCGCGCTGCAAGGGCTTCAGGGGAGTACAGACTTCCGCTTTCGTAGGCGTAACCCTTTTCTTTAGCGGCGACGATGGCGGTGCGCTTCAACTTTTGCCATTCAGCATGAACGCCGTGCACCCGCGTTGCGTCTTGTTGCGCTGCCATCCACTCGGACTTTTTGATGTCATCTTGTTCAAGTCGGGTTAGAGGCGTCGAGGGAGCCGGAGCCGGTAGCGTTGCAGCCTTTCTCTGTTGCTGCGCCTCCAGCAACGTGGCATCCAGGTCACTGATGCTCGGGTATTGCGCTTCAATCTCGAGCATTCGCGCTTGCTCTTCGCCCGCGAGAAAGTTGCCCAATTTGGGTTCGAGGAAGTATTCAAGCAATCCTGTGCTGTAGAGGCCTTTTTTGCGTTCCTCGGCAGACTTGCTTGAACTTACTTTTTGATCCAGGTCATTGGCCGCTTCTTTAAGCGCCGAAGTTGTGCGTTCCGGAAGTAGCCAAAATGATTCATTTTCGGTGTCATAAATCGCGCTGCCGTAGGTTGTTGAACACGGCGTTTTTACTTTGTCATGAGAACCGGGTGTTTCATCAGGTGCATTGGGTTGTTCACCGAGATCCCGTGGCGGCTTCGCACAGGTTTCTTCGGCTGTTGGTGCAGTAGGTGCAGCACTGGTATTGGATTCCATAAATGCTTCCATTCATTCGTTACGCGGACGGGTTCATCAGGCGGCGCTGGTAGCGAGTTGCTTCAGCTGTTCAACCTTGATGAACGACTCTTCCCTGGATTGCAGGATGGCCATGGCCTGGGGTTGTGTTTCGAGCAGCGGGCCATTGGCGATGTGGGCCAGTTTGAGCAAATGCCGGCCTTCGTAGATGTTGTGATTGACCAGCACATCAAGGTTTTCCGCGATATTGGGCAGCTCTTCGTCAGTCGGCTCGCCAAATGCGGCGTATTGCTCATCGACCCAATAGACCCAACCCAATCGCTCTTGAACCTTTGGTGCATCGTCCGGGATGTTGAACGCTGAGACGTCGCCCAGCCATTCGAGTTCCGAGACTGGGCGCCAGCTCAACCAATTACCGTTGCCAGCACCGAAATGAGTCGGCGCAGGGGTGTAGACGTGATGCCACGGACCGAAGAGCTGGTGCGAGGTTTCGCTGGCGGTGTAGGCCAGTGCGGCCCACAGGCTTGGCTTGTGATAGCTCAGCAGGCTTTGGCCGCCGGAGCCGTCATTGGCGCGTAACAGCCAGCGCGCATGGGCTAATGCTTTGGCTGGGTCGTCAGTGGTCAGGGCGATGCCGGAAAAGTTTTCTTTACAAAGCTTTGCGGCTTCGGCGGCCAGGCGGCTGCCCCATGGCGCGTTGAGCCACAAGGGGCCGTCAGCGGCGATCTCGGCGAAATCGGTGCCAATGAACAAGCCTTGGGAGTTCATCGGTTCGCCGACACGGTAGAGGCGGCTCATGGCCTCAGGCTGGCGGGTGCGGTCGATGATGAAGCACAGCGTCTGGCTCGACGGTTCTCTTGGCAGTTGCTCGAACGAATGGCGGGGTTCGGCGAGGAGGGCGTTCAACGCTTTTACATGCATGTGCAATCCTTACGGCTGCAGGCGCCGTTGCTCTGTTTTCCGCACAATGGAGTGATGCCGGACTCGTTCAGGCGTTTTGGCAGTGGTATTGGGACTTTGCCTGCCTTATCTGCATCCGCCACCTTCATCGGCCCCGGCAACAACGGCGCAGCAGGCGTCCCCGAACCCGGTCCACCCCCCGAGTTAACCTTGACCTGCGCACCACTGATCGTCACACCCCCCGCGTCAATCTTCACAAAGCTCCCGCCAGCCTTGGCCGTCAGCTCCATCCCACCCTCAACCACAACTTTTTCGCCTGCGTTGTAGTGAATCTCCTGACCCGCCTCGACAAACTGCGCCGTCCCTACCTTTACATGCTGAGTAACGGCAACCGTCAGGTGATCATCCGCCCGGGTTTCAGTCTTGCGATCCAGATGGGTAATCCGATGTTCTTCAACCTTGAACTCACTGAAAACATTGGCCTCGACGGTGTCGTGGCGCTCATTGCCGATGCGGATCTTCTGATCATGCTCAATGTTTTCATCCCAGTCGCGTTGGGCGTGCAGGTAGATCTGTTCCGCACCTTTTTTGTCTTCGATCCGGAATTCGTTGTAGCCGTTGCCGCCCGGTGAACTGAGGGTTTTGAAGGTGCTGCGGGTCTTGTTCGCCGGCAGGTCGTATGGGACGACGTTTTCCTTGTGGTACAGGCAGCCGGTGATCAGCGGTTGGTCCGGGTCGCCTTCCATAAACGACACCAGCACTTCCATGCCGATGCGCGGGATGGCGATGCCGCCGTAGGCATTGCCGGCCCAGCCGGTGGCGACGCGCAGCCAGCAGCTGGTCTTGTCGTCGGCCTGGCCTTCGCGGTCCCAGTGGAACTGGACTTTGACGCGACCGTATTCGTCGCAATGGATTTCTTCACCCGCAGGGCCGGTGACGATGGCGGTCTGGCTGCCCAGGACTTTGGGTTTCGGGTGTTCGAGGGAAGGGCGGAAGTGTGCGTCCCACGGGGTGGCGAGGAAGCGGTTGCGGTAGCCCTGGTGGAAATCGTCTTTGTTCTGGGTGACGTCGCTGGTGACGTTTGCGCCAAGCACTTGCGGCTGTTTGCCTTCGTGCACCACTTCCAGCAGCAGCCAGAGGTCGTTCCACTCGGCGCGGGGGTGTTCGCTCAGGGCCATGAAGTGGCCGCTGACCAGGGTTGGCTCGTCGCCTTTGCCTTCGGCAAGTTTGTAGTCGCTGCGATGGCGTTCCAGGGCGCGGGTTGCCAGTTGCTTGCCGCGTTCGCGGTCGGTGAAGCGGCCGGGGTAGTCGTAGTCTTCCAGGTCCGGGGCGAACGCGCTTTTGGCGGCGCCTTCGGGAAGGATGCGCGGTTTCTCGAAGTCGTAATCGCGGCGGCTGACGCGGGTGGTGCGGGTTTCCAGGCGTAGGTTGAAGCGCTTGATCACCGGTTTCTCGGCAGCCATGCCGGAGTCTTGCTGATAAGCCACGGGCGCGAGTTTGCGGAACACGGTCTGGTCGTCGCCGAACACCAGTTTGTGACCGCTGGCACTGTGCTGGAAGTGGAAGTGAATGCCTTCTTCTTCGCACAGGCGCTGGATGAAATGCAGGTCGGATTCGTCGTACTGCACGCAGTAATCGCGTTCCGGGTAGATCGCGCCGAGCTGGAAGCTGTAGGCATCGGCCAGAATGCCGCGCGCTTCGAGGACCTGAGCGATGATCTTCGGCACACTTAAATGCTGGAAAATCTGCTGGTCATGGTTGTGGCGCAGGTAGGCGAGTTGCGGCACCAGGCTGATGCTGTAACGGGTCAGGCTTTTGCCGGAGTCGCCTTGCTCGATGCGATACACCAAGCCGTGGATGATGCCTTTGCCGGTGGCGCCGAAGGTCAGGCAGCCGGGCTTGTGCAGCAACTCTTCGAGTTTCAGGTCGGGGCGCGCGCTGACCAGTTCGATGTCGAAGCAGAACGGCTGGTTGAGGGTTTCGCGACCGACGAAGCTGAGTACCTGAAGGTCAACGGAAACGCCTTCCAGCGTCAGGGAAATATGGGTTGCGTTCGCGTCCAGCATGCCTTTAATTCCGTCCTTTGAATAAGCTGGGGCGGATGGTGCAGGATTAAAGCGCCTCGTTCAAGGCAACGGGCAGTCATTTACAGACTAAAGTCGTCTGAAGTCCGTAGCGGCCCTTTGCCATCATTGGCACTTACCCCCGTTGGCGGTGTGAGTTACGCCGCCATCGCGAGCAAGCTCGCTCCCGCATTCGACCGCGATCCAATGTGGGAGCGAGCTTGCTCGCGAAGAGGCCACCACCTTCAGCGAAGATCCAACTGATGGCGATACGGCAGATCCGGCCCGGTCTTGCTGCAGGTCAGCGCCGCGGCCTGCACCGCAAACTTCAGCATCCCGTCGATCTGCTCGCGGCCGAGCGATTGCACGCCCTCAACCGAATCCAGCTGCTGCTCCGTCAGCCAGGTAATCAACGCTGCCTGAAAGGTATCGCCAGCGCCCACGGTGTCGGCGATTTTCACTGAACTTGCCGGTACCGACCAGGAACCATGCAGACGGCTGAACACCGTCGCCCCCTCGCCACCACGGGTCAGAAATACCAACTGACAGCGGTGCTGCAGCCAGCCTTCAATTACCCGTTGCGGATCCTGCTCGGGATACAACAGGCTCAAATCCTCATCGCTGACTTTGATCAGGTCGGCCAGCTCAACCAAGGTGGCAATTCGCGAACGCCACAGGTCGATATTCGGCTCAGGATTGAGCCGCACGTTGGGATCAAGGCTGATCAAGCGTTTACCGCTTTCCCGTTGCACCAATGCCAACAGCGTGTCGGCAATCGGTTGCACCACCAGCGAAAACGAACCGATGTGCAAGCCGCGCACTTCAGGTCCTAGTTCCGGCAGATGCTCGGTTTTCAGCTGACGATCCGCGCAGCCTTCACCCCGGAAGCTGTAATGCGGCGAACCATTGGCACCGACGGCCACCATCGCCAGGGTCGTAGGCGCCGCGAAATCCACCAGGTAATCCGGGCGTACGCCTTCATCCTGCAGGACCTGCTGCAAGCGCCGACCGAGGTAGTCGGTGGACAGGCCGGCAAACAACGCAGCATCCACCCCCAAACGACGCAAACCCACCGCCACGTTGAACGGCGAGCCACCGGCAATCGCCTTGAAATTCACTTTTGAAGCCAGGCCGCTGGCGTCATCTTCACTGAAGAAATCGAACAGCGCTTCGCCACATACCAGGTACATAGTTACTCACTCTTTAAAGGGTTTCGACATGCTGTTGATAGCGTTCGTAGGCCTGCTGACAGGCTGCCACATTGTCTGCGATCGGCAAGGTTTCACTGGCTGGATCGAGCTTCACGCAACGCTCGCAAAGGTCCGCCAGACTGTCTTCATGCCCGTTTGCCCAGGACTTGCACCACGCGGCCTGAATCGCGGCGCCAAGGGCCGCGGCTTCGCTTTGTTCGGTGCAGATGACTGGGGTGTTCATGATGTCAGCGACGATCTGCCGCCACGCCGGGCTTTTTGAGCCGCCGCCGATCAGGCAAATGCTGCGGCTTTGTAAGCCATTCTGGCGCAGCAGGTCCAGCCCATAACGCAAACCGAAGGTCGTGCCTTCCACCACCGCGCGGCACAGGTTGGCCTGAGTCAGGTTGGTCATGGTCAAGCCCAGCAGGCTGCCGGTGGCATGGGGCAGGGCGGGGACGCGCTCGCCGTTGAGGAACGGCAACATGCACACGCCTTCGGCACCGATGGGTGCTTGCGCGACGAGGTTGTTGAACTGTTCGATATCCAGCTCGAACAGCTCGCGAATCACCCCGGTCGCATTGGTCAGGTTCATGGTGCAGATCAGCGGCAGCCAGCCACCACTGGAGGAGCAGAACGTTGCGACGCAAGCGTCCGGACTGACTTTCGGCTGGTCGGCATAGGCGTACACCGTCCCCGAAGAACCGAGGCTCATGGTGATAGCGCCGGGCTTGATATTGCCGGTGCCGATGGCGCCCATCATGTTGTCGCCACCGCCGCTGGAGACCAGCGCCTGCGGGTTGATGCCCAGGTGTTCGGCGATGCTCGGCAGGATCGTGCCGACGGCTTGATGAGCGTCGATCAGCTCCGGCAGCGCGGCTTGCAGTCGCCCGGTGGCATCGATGTCACGCAGCAGCTGCAAGTCCCATTGGCGGGTGCGCACGTTGAAATACCCGGTGCCCGAGGCGTCGCCGTACTCACTGCAACTGCGGCCGGTGAGCCAATAGTTGAGGTAGTCGTGGGGCAGCAGGATGCGGGTGATACGAGCGAAAATCTGCGGATGTTGTTCTTTGGTCCAGAGCAGTTTGGAGACGGTGTAGCCCGGCGCGATCACAACGCCGAGGCGTTCCAGGGAGCCTTTTTCGCCTCCCAGATGGGCCAGCAGACGGTCGTTTTCCGGGGTGGATTCGGTGTCACACCAGAGTTTGGCCGGACGCAGCACCTGGCCCTGATCGTCGAGCAGCACCAACCCATGTTGCTGGCCGGAAACGCCGATGCCGAGGATGTCCTGGCCGTCGACCTTTGCCGCGAGCAATGCACGGCGGGTGGCAAGCGCGAAGGCTTCCAGCCATTGGGAGGTGTCTTGCTCGCGGCGGCCATTGGCGCCGGTGATCAGGCTGTGCGCGGCGGCGCCCTGGCCCAGCACCTGACCGCTGACGGCGTCGAGGATGATGGCTTTGGTGCCTTGGGTGCCGCAGTCGATGCCGAGGAATAAGTGTTGGTTTGCCATGGAAGATCCTTGGATCGTCAGGTCGGTTTCAGTGCACATTCAACATATAGGTTGTCTG
>NZ_JBBWCB010000015.1:0-65979 GCF_039888995.1 Pseudomonas rossensis
ACACTTTTTCGACTTTAGCGTCGGGTCGCATCATGACGTGCTGGCTCCAGAGAGAAAACGGAGTACAGCTTCGGGGATCAACTGCTGGCTTTGAATGTGGGGTTCATGGAGCGGTTACATTTGATGGATGTGATCGGTCGGCGGTTGCGGGCGCAGGCTGCGGAGTGAATGAAAACGGGCGACCTTTTGGGTCGCCCGTTTCATATTGTGAACAATAGACAAATCCCTTTCACACAGCAGGTACGCTCGTCACGGGAATACGCTGCTGAGGCTGGGTGACATCGTAAACATGCTGCTCACAGCGCTCACCCACAAACTGGAACTCCACCAGATAGACCTTGCTTCGTTCTGGCGTAAAGGTGCTTTTCAGCGGACCGCAGCTATAGGTACCCTGAGCGCCCCTGCCATTCGAATATCCCGACACCTCGAAAGGTTTGTCGGCATCGGCCTGTACTTCCAACTGCGGGAAGCGTTTAACCGTGGCGCTGTTGGCCACTTCATTGAGTTTGGCAATCCAGCCGAACACCTTCCCCTGACCTGAATCCACCACGGTCCCAAGCACCTCCATACGCTGGTCAGGATCTGCTGCACGCCTGATCGCGAACTCTACCGGAGAAGTGTTACCTGAGGCTTTCATGATGACCTTGGCGTGCTGCGCATCGACTGTCACCTTGTTCTGGTGCAGCTGGACACCGTCTTTCAGTAGGCTGGGGGAAGAGTCCCTGACGTTGGAATGGCAGCCTGGCAATGTGAGAATCAGAGTCAGTGTTAATAGTGTGATTTGCTTCACTTATCGACATCCTTATTAAGCCAATACTCGGACAACACTCAAGTAACAAGATTGCCACATATCACGCATTATTTCGCCAAACTTCAGTACAACATTAAAAACCTGGTCTTGTCCCCGTCCACGCGTCCACTTTACCCTCATACCCAGATGACATTTATGCTACACACCCCGCCCCTTGGATCTTTGTAAGAAATTATAGAGCCCCATGTAAATTCATAAGCCGCCATAACTTCATTCTTTTCCTGAGGTTCACCAAGCAGACTCTTCAATAAATCATCATGTTTTTTCTTGAGGTCTTCGACGTCATAGCCACCTTCATTAGCCAATGCGAAACCGAACATTTTCAGGCAATCTTTGAAAGAATTAAAAGTCACATTAACCTCATGACCCAAAATAAAATGATGCCAACTGGATCGCAGAACCCAACCATTGGCCATGTCGATTTCGTCATTAAACTTCAGCCCTTGACCAATGAGGGCAAGCACTGATAAATTCTGCTTAATCGATATGCAGTTGTCGAGGCAAATGCATCCACTTTTAAGATCTTGTAATTCTGATATAGAGCCATCTCTTACATAAACAAATAAGCCTGCCTTTTTCACTCTACCTCTTTTATTTTCTTGCAAAAAATCACTACACATAACCTGCACCTTTCAACATCACCAACAACTCAGCATTTAGTGACTCATCACTAACCCCCTCAGTTTTCCCTGCCCCCCTCCAATGCCAGATAAGCTGCATAGCCAAACTATCCGCCGCTATAAACTCCTCATGAAAAATCTCACTAAGACGTATATTACCAACTGTAGGATCAGCCTCTATCAAGTCTCTAAAAACCTGACACGGCAACTCACCTTCGAGATACCCTCAAGCATAAACTCTCCATTGGAGAAAACGGGAACAGACCACGTGCACTCACAAAAATCACTGGGTCAGTTCGAGACAACTCAAAGCGCTCCGCACTAAAGAGTAGCCGACGAAATTTGGTCTTTCTGCCCTTCGTTGGTGATGTCGAATATTTTTTGGTTGCACACTGTGAAATTCTGCAAATCGAACTCAACCAAATATGTCTTATTGGGTTGTGCAAGGAAGGTGTGAGACAGCGGGCCACATTTTTCTACTCGATAACTCGTTCCGCGGTCGTTGCGCCAATTTGCTTGACCCTCGACCTCAGTCAGTTGGCTTGCTGGCACTAGAATTTCGCGGCTCGGCCTAGCGCCATAGATTCCCCTGATGAGCCCTTTGTACAACCCCCTAGCAAAAGCAGGCATTTGCTGCTCTTGGGCATCGTTATATACAACACCTACAGCGATTAGATTACCGGGCGCCCCAATCTTGAAACTCACCGGTGATTCGATGCTAACCGCTTTGAAAATGACCTTTGAATTCTGTTCATTCGCGATTAGCACAATAGGTTCTTCAACCGTCTTTGTGGGAAGTTCCTTTTTATGAGAAGAACAGCCAGCGATAGAAGCGGTGATCAAAATCAAAACAACGGACCAATTTAACAAAGCGCGCATAGATAAACCCGACCTCAATAAACTCTAAAACCAGAAAACCAGAAAACCAGAAAACCAGAAACAGACCACGTTTGAATCGAAAGAACACTGCCCCGTCTTCAGAAAAAACGGTGTCCCCGTTTCACTTTTTTCAGCAGGCTCGGGAAAGAGTCTCTGACGTTGGAATGACAGCCTGGTAATGTGAGAATCAGGGGCAGTGTTAGTAGTGTATTTTTTTCACGTCTGGATGTCCTGATTAAGCGTATATCGGGTGTAGAAAACGAAAAGATGGACACCCTCGATTTATTTTCTGGCCACTATACAAGCCAAACAAATAAATCCGCCCCGTTTCTTCGCGCCCTTTTCTTCGTCTTGACCGAAGACCAACTAATAGGCGCCCCTTTTATTGGAGTAGCTCTATCACTCTTCGTCCCAAAAATTCCCTGGTGGAGCATACTCACCATCTTTCAAGATAGTGCGCCAACCAAAACTCCTATAAAACATCTCAAGATCAATGATCTTGTAAACACCCACACTAACCTCCTTAAAAGTAATCAGACCACAAGCATAGTGGGAATATTGACCTCCCGTACTCGCAACAGCTCTTAACTCCAACTCTTTACGATCCCATTCAGACACTACCCCAGACGATTCTGGGATAGTGTCTGAAAAGGAAATCTCAAACTCTTTTGATATTTTGCACAAGCAAGGAATTCGCTCCTGCCTGAGCAAGTCATCTGTAATCAAGTTTTTAGGGAAATCAATATTTAACTTCATTCCAAAGCACTCCGAGGAACAACAACATCACCCGAAAAATTTCTCTCAAAGGTAGTGACAGGACTGAAATACTGCGTGCCATGTGGATCACGAATAGCAACAACAGAAATACCATTTCTAGTTGTAACTCCGTCCACAACCACAAAGTGAGAGAAGTCAGAGCTTCCTGTTTTGTCAACAATTCGCACAACCACTGGTGTTCCATTTGAGGTGTATCTAGCCAAGTCGGCGACATTTCTGTTACCAAAGGTGCTTGCAGGAACACCTTCAGACTTCATCAGGCTAGCGACATCCTGAGCAAAAATCCCTCTTTCAGAAGGTGGAAGCTTTTGGATAAGGGTTTCTATATCAACTTCCTTACCCAACGTATTCAAAACCATACCACAAGAATTATGACCGCAAGTAGGCACAGGCCCTTGATTCACGACAAGACGACCACCATCTCTCGGTATCGCATCATCAAGTAACGGATTTCTAGCACCCGCGCCAGCAACTTCCCCAGCAGTTCCTGTTGCTTTTGCAGCATCCGCAGCCGCTTTCTTCGCCGCCTCCCTCTTTGTCAGTACCTCCAAAACCGCATCGACAACGACCTTACCGCTTCGAAGCCCCGTCAGCGAAAGGATCGCATCATCAATAGCGCTGACCGACAATACCCCTTTGCCCGCCAATGCAGACAATCGCTCAGCGGCGTCTGCCACGCCGGAATCGTAAGTCGAGATATTCGATAACTCATTTGAATACTGACTTGTCTGGGTTGGGCCAAATTGCCTCCACTGCTCATAGACAGCACCGGGGCCGTAGGTCCTTGCAGCATTGAACAAGGTGGAGTCGTTGAATTGTTCCTTTGTGGAACTGAAAGCGTATACCGGCGCGCCATCAGCCACGATTTGTCGACCATCGCTCCATGTCAGCGGGATTTTCTGTGCCGACAACTGGGCGACTGCTTCATATGCAACTCCCATGTCTCGAACGAAGGCGGCAGATTCAGGATCATCACCAATGGCTTGCTTCATAAGACTTGTCAAACGCGCCAAGTCCACGGCATCCACTTCGGCACCGCTGGCGATCAGCAGCAGATCTTCCCAACGAGCGCTCGACTCCGGTTGTCCTTGCGTCTTCTCAAGGTCCTCAGCCTTTTTCTTCAGCAGTGGAATTTCCTGCTGCTTGTGTAACTGGCGGTTAAACATGTCAACGCCGGCCGCACTGCTCACTGCTGTAATCGCACCGGATGTGCCACCAGCTGATCCCGCCATCGCCCCCAGGCCGGACGCGATCAACGTGCCCAAAGAATCCTGCTGGGCTTCCGTCAATTCGCTATTGCGTAGCGCATCAGCAATAGCTGGCATCAGGGCCGCGGAGGCCCCCGCCCCCAACGCGCCACTTACGGCACTACCGCTCGACAATCCCATCGCTGCGCCAGCCAATGCATGCAGCATTACTCGTGCAGCCCCGCCTTCGGCCCATGCCGCTCGAGTTACGCTGTCGGTGGCGTCGTGTGATTGCTTGTTGGCGTAATCCCCAATTTTTTTGAAGGTATCGCTAGAGGTGGTGTTGGCGACGATACCGATTGCGGTAGCACCGCCAACCTCTCCCAGACCCACAGCAATCAAGCCAGCCGCAACGTCAGCCATGATTCGTTTGTCGCCACCCACACCCCAACTGTTGTAATCATCAATAGCAGCCTGTCGTTCCTTCTCAGTCGTCGCTGATTTGATCTTGTCGCTGGCCGCTTGCTGCTGGGCATTGGCTACTTTGCCGATGATGTTTTTGGACAGCGCGACTGTGCTCTGGATTAGATCAATCCGCTCCTGAATCGCTTTTTCATCAGGCTTGTCCAGCGTCTGATTGGCGTTCGCAGTATCGCGATTCAGCCCAACCAGATCATTCGCACCCTCGGCGTTGCGCACGATGATGGTGCCTTCGCTGACAGCACTGCGGGTGCTGCTGTGGTCCGAATCGTTCAGTGACAGCGGAACGCTGCCGCCCACACTTGAGCCGGCATTGCTGCCGTAGGAAGCCGAAAAGCCTGCCGACTGGGCGCTGATGTCGCTGGTATTTTTGATGTCACTGACGATCAGACGATCAGTGCTGAGCAGGTTCTTGTCGGCAGACGCCTCACTGGCAATCACCGCACCTTGCAAGGTGGTGTTTTTACCGACGGTGATGTCGTAACCGCCCTTGCCGGCGAACAAACCGCTCT
Source organism: Pseudomonas rossensis (assembly GCF_039888995.1). Classification (NCBI taxonomy): domain Bacteria; kingdom Pseudomonadati; phylum Pseudomonadota; class Gammaproteobacteria; order Pseudomonadales; family Pseudomonadaceae; genus Pseudomonas; species Pseudomonas rossensis. The sequence continues at coordinate 5,267 of NZ_JBBWCB010000015.1, forward strand.
GGTCTGTTACAGCCTTGTAGTCGCTGTTCATGTTGCCGGCGGCCAGGCTTCCAGACACGGCCACGGGGGCGCCGTAGCAGAACGGCGGAATACAGATGCTGCCACCGAAACCGGCACTGCCCTGCTTGCTCTTCTGGGTCTCGGTGTCCTGGCGCGAGGTGATGGTGAGGTTGCCGTCAATCAACGCCTTGATGCTGTCGGCCCGTACCTGCGCGCCAGCCAGGGTCGTGTCCTGCCCACTGTGCAGGGAGAGAGAGCCGGTATCCAGGGTCGTGTTGACTTGGGTAACGGAGCTACCGGTTCCCATGCTCTTGGCGATGGACGCTCCTAGGTCGAGGGTAAATCCGTTCTGCTCGCCGAGGTTGAAGCTGGCACCTATGGCCGTTTTATTGTTGCTGTTGTTATTGGCCCAGTTGGCGGTGTTTTGCGCGCTTTCCAGAGTGATGTTGTTTTTCGCCAGCAATACGGTGTCGGCGGCTTTCAAACTGCTGCCAATCACATGAATATCACCTGCCGTTCCCGGCGCACCGCCATCGGCAATGATCAGTAAGCCTTTGCCAGCATTGAGCGTACTTTGCTTGGCGGTTTGGCTGGTGTACTCACTTGTGCTTTTGCTGTGGGTATTCGCCAGTTCCGTGCCAATTTTGATCAGGGAGCCGTTGCTGGCAGAGCCCTGTTTTTTTCCATAATCCGAGCCAGCGCCTTCGGCGTCGCCGCCCATACCTCCCAGATCGTTGAACGCCATAGCTGCCTGAGCCAGCTTCACTGCTTTGAGTCGCGGGTCGTCTGCGTTATTGGCCGCTTTTACTGAACTGCGAATTGTATTGACCGTATCGACGATCACGCCGCCAACCACTCGACCTACAGCCAGGCTGCTGGACTTGTCGGTACTGCTCTGGCTCGCGCTTTCCATACCGGCAGCGATGGTCACCTTGGAACCGATCAGGCTCATGTTCTTGGTGCTGACGAGGTCACTGGCGATCACGCTCAGTTCACGGCCACTGGTGAGACTGACGTTCCCCTCGCTGGAGCCAATGGTGCTGCCAGTCAACGTGGTTTGCGCGGACTTGCCGGTATGGTTCTGTCTGCTGACCGACAGGTGCTGGTTGCCAGTGATGTCATCGACGCCAAGGTTATTGGCCGTCAGTACGCCGCTCAGATCACGATTTTTTTCCTTATGGAATTCGTCGCGAGTGAAGGTATTTTCCGCCGCATTGATGGTCAGGTCGCGACCAGCCTGTACGGTCAGATCCTGGGTGCTGACCAGAGATGAGCCGGTGATCGTGGCGTCACGATTGGCCACCACATTCACGGTGTTACCCGAGATCACGCTACCGACAGCAGTGGTTTGCGTCTCGGAAACCTGATCCTTGACCTTGCTCGACTTCAAGCCACCCCAACTGCTTTTACTGGAGCTGCTTTCGTGGCGAGCACTGTTCGAATCAGTGACCGCAACGACCTGCATGTCATTACCGGCCACCAGCTGCACACCGCCTTTATCGGCCGCGATCTCGCTGCCCTTTATCAGCATGTCATTGCCGGCCAGCAGGGTACTGTTGCCGCCTGAGGTCACTGCGCTTGCGATGTTGGTGGTGCTGGCCACCTCGTCGAGTCGACTCTTCTTGCCCGAGGAGCTTTTCTTGGTTTTGCTGTAGAAGCTGTAATCGCTGTCTTCTGCACTCTGGAGCGTCAGATTGTTAGCCGCAAACAAATAGGCTTCATCCCCCGCACTCACCCGACTGGCAATCAAATCCAGATCCTTACCCGCACTCAACGCCACATTGCCGCCCGCCGTGACGTTGGTGGACACCTGGCTTACATGATCCCGCTGACTGCTGATCTTCTTGCTCTTGGAGAACGAGTGACTCTCATCCGCCGCAGACGCCAGGGTGAGGTTTTGTCCGGCGTCCATGCTGAGGTTGCGCTTGGCTTCAATCTGGCTGGCGATGGCGGTCAGGTCGCGACCGGCCCTGACGCTGAGGTCGCGGCCGGTGGTGATTTCGCTGCCGTGTTGGGTGATGGTTTCGCGCAGGAAGCGGCTGCGGGTTTCGCTGTTTTGCTCTTCCACTGCGACGAGGTTGGCATCGCGGCCTGCGTTGATGGTGGTGTCGCGTTTGGCTTGCAGTACGCCACCGGTGTTGTTGAGGTCGCGCCCGGCGTTGAGGGTCAGGTCGTTGGCGGCTTCGATGCGCGCGGCGCTGTCGAGGAAGTCGTGACGGTCCTTCAGATCGCCGCTGGCGCTCTGGTGCGAGGTGACGGTGCGTTCGTTGATCAGGTCGCCACGCAGGGTGGTCAGGCTGACGTCGCGACCGGCGATGATGCCGCCGGTCTTGTTCACCAGGTGGTTGCCGGCCAGCAGGTCAAGACGATTGCCGGCCTCGATCAGACCGCTGTTGACCAGGTCGTTGCCCGCCGAGGCCGACAGATTGTTGCTGGCGCGCAAGGTGCCGGCATTGATCAGGTCTTTGCCGGCAATCAGGGACACGTCCTTGCCGGCGATCAGGGCGCCGTTGGAGGCCAGGCGTTGGTTGGCATTGGCCAGGTAAAGCACGGGCACCAGTACTTTTTCGCCGTTGACCTCATGCTCTTCGAGCCAGACGATATCGTGGGTCAGCGCGGCCACTTGTTGCGAAGTCAGGGTGACACCCACCGCCAGGTCCAGCTGCTGCTTGCTGACGATGGCGTTGTTCATCAGGTATTTGAACAAGCCTTCGTCGGAGGTCTGGCCATTGATGAATCGCTGGCCGGTACGGGCCACCACCGCTTGCTGGACCAAGCGTTGTTCATAGAGGCCATCGCCCAGTCGTTTGGCGCTCTTGTCCGGATCGTAGCCGAGGTTGGACAGCAGGTAATCCGAGCTCATGAATTGCTTGAGGTCGGTGAGCACCGGGTTGGTTTCGATCAGATACTTGTGCGGATTGGACGGGGGGATTGCCGATGGCAGCCCCTGAACCCGGGCAATAGTCTGGTTCTGTGAGCCAAGGCTGGTACGGTTAGCCAATGGCAGGTTGGCGCTGGCGCCGTCCGCCGGGATCGTCGTGACAAAGCTCGGTAAGCTGACATCGACGCCGACACTCTGCCGGGCAATGGCGTCCAGCTGACGCTCGCTGGCGGCCACCGCGGCCACGTCACCTAATTGAATGACGCGACCCTGGCTGACCGGCAGTTGTTGCGTGTGCTGCGCCAGGCTCAGGCTGGCGCTGCCCATGGTCCAGCTTTGCGGTGCAACGTTGGCCTGGGTCGGCGCGGTAGCGCTCGCACCCTGGCCACTGAGCCGGAACATGCCGTTTTGCCCGGCAGGCAAGTTGAAGCCCGGCAACGTCAACGGGTTGACCTGTTGCTGCGCCAAATCTGGCGGTAGCTGGGAGTTAATGTAGATAGGGGTCGAATACTGGCTGCCGACGCTGGTGTCGCCGGTTTTCTTGCCGCCACCGACGTACGCGTAGTAGCCGCGCACCACGCTGTTGTTGATGTTTTGCGAGGCGGTGAGCTGGACGGCAGCACCGGACTGGATGATTGCGTCGTAGGTCAGGCCGCTGCCCGGCAGGTCATGGCTCTTGACCGAGATCGTGCCGCCTGTCATCAGTTTGTTGAAGGCGGCCATGTCCGCCTCAAAGGTGGCGGAAACTTTTCCTTTGTTATTGGCGTTGAATTTGGCGACGGCCTTTTTCGCACCCTTGAACTCGTAAACGTGGTTGTACTTGATGGAGATCGTTTCCAGGTCCTTGGACTCGACCCCCAGGTTTTCGATGCTCGCAGCATTGATCGCCAGGTCACCCGAGGCGGCAATGGAACTGCTCTGGTTACTCAACTGTTGGGCACCGATGTTCAGTCGACCGCCGCTCATGATGCTCGATGCATCACTGCTTTCACTTACGATCAGTCGATCACGTTCAGTGACCTGCCAGACCGCATTGCGTCGCCCGCCGCTGCTCTTGACGTGGCATTTGCCAAACGGCGCGCAAGGGATTTCATGAATTTCGGCAAAGTACTTCTCATGGCCAGAAACGGTCAGGATGTCCCGCACGTTCTTGACCGTCATGGCCCGAATGGTAAGGTCGCCGACGCTTTCAATCGAACCCGAACGGTTCTCCAGCAGGCTCGATTGCGCTTGCCCGGCATTCGCCGCAATCAACAAGCGGCCCATGCTGTAGACCTCGGCGTAGCGGTTGTTGAAGGTGTTGGCCAACAACTGCATGTCACCGCCGCTGGAGATCAGGCTGTGTTCGGTGGCGCTGATCCCGGCGTTGAGCAAGTCCCCGGTTGTTAGAGTCATGCCCTGGCCGCGGGCGAGGGTCCCGCGGTTGCTGATACTGCCCGCGTCGATCATCAGCGCGCCGCGTGAGCTCAGACGGCCGAAGTTGTTCAGTTGCCCGCCGACGTTGATGCGCGTATCGCCGCCGCCCGCCAGGCTGGCTGCACTTGGCAGGTTCAATTGCGCCGCACCCAGGGTGAGATCGCCCTGGCTGCTAAGGCGCCCGTTGCCTCCGTAAACCCCGGTCAGTTGCAGGTTCAAGCTGCCGTCACTGGCAATCAGGCCATCGTTGGTCCAGTTACCGCCGCTACCTTCAAGACGCTCGGAGGTCAGCAACTGACCGCTGGCGCTCTGGTAGAAGTTGTTGACGTTGACCTTCAAGCGCCCGGCCTGGATGACGCTACTGTTGGACCATGAGTCCGCGTTCAGTGTCATGCCGCCGCGGGTGACGAGGGTGCCGCCGGCACCGAGGATGTTGGCGGTGGTCATGTCGAACTCACCGGTGCCGGAATGCAACACGCTACCGCCGACGTTCTGAAAGCCACCAACGGCCAGGCTCAGGTCGGTGTTGACCACCTCGAGTCGACCATTGCGGTTGTCGAACAGGCCGCCGATCTGGAACGCGGTTTTGCCCGCGCCGCCGGTGGCGCGCACTTGGCCATTGCGGTTATCGAGACTGCTGGCGCGAACCGCGAGATTGCTGTCGCTTTCGATGATGCCTTGCTGGTTGTTGAGGGCGGCGTTGAGGCTCAAATCAATCAGTTGGCCGCCTATCTGACCGGCCGTGTTATCCAGCCCGTTAGCGTTGATGCGTATCTGGCCGCCGGACAAAAGTGCGCCGTTGCGGTTGTTCAAGTCAGCGGTGTGGACGGAGGCATCGGCAGTGCGCGCAGCGATGCGGCCGCCGTTGTTGTCCAGTCCGGCCAAGGCTCGCAGCGTCAGGCGCTGGGCTTCGATCATCCCGCCCTGACGGTTGTTGTTCAGGTCATAACCGTTGCGCAGCACGCCGGAGACCTTGGCCTCCAGCGCACCCTTGATGCTCGACAACGCGCCACCGCGGTTGTCCAGGTTGGTGGCGCTGAGCATCAGGTCTTCGTCCTGGACGATGATCTTGCCGCTCTGATTATCGACGTCGCCGAGAATCTCCAGATTCAAGGCTTTCTGGCTTTGGATCGCGCCCTTTGCGTTATCGAGGCTGGCGGCCTTGAGGATCAGGCCAGCGTCACGGCTGTAGATCAGACCGCCATTGCTGTTGCGCACCGCGCCCGCGAGCGTCAGCGTCGTTTGCTCATTGGCGGCGACGGTGCCGTGATCGCGGTTGTCCAGGCTGTCCGCGGTCAGAGTCAGCAGGCGCTGGCTCATCAGCTTGCCGCCACGGTTGTCGATCTGCGCCGCGTGCTTGAGCAGCAGCGCCCCATTGCTGTTAAGAACCCCCTGAACGTTGCTTAGGTTGCCCAGCAAATCGAGGTTGATAGCGCCCTTGCCCGAGAGCGTGCCAGCGCTATTGTCCAGGCTGCCCGCGGTGATATCCAGGTCTTGCAGTGCGCTGATTTTGCCGGCGTGATTGTTAAGGTTGGCAGCGTGCACGTTGAGGGTGCCATCGCTGTCGATCTGCCCGCCGTCGGCGTTGTTCAGGTCACCGGCGATGTTCAGTTGCTGGCTGCCGAGGCTGGAGACCACCCCGCCGTTGCTGTTGTCCAGGCTGGCGGCGGTGAGCTTGAGGGTGCCATTGCTGACCAGCGCCCCGGCATTGCTGTTGAGCGCGGTGCCTTTGAGGTCGACGTTCAGGTCGCCGTACTTGCTCGAGAGCGTACCGTGGTTGCGGTTATCCAGGCTGGTCGCTTCGACCCCCAGGCCTTGCAAGCCTGAAATCAGACCGTTCTGGTTGATCAACTGGGCAACCGTGAGGCCGAGTCGGGCGTCGCTGAGTAGCTTGCCGCCGCTGTTGTCCACGTTGCGTGCGAGCAACGTGAACCCCTGCCGGCTGGACAGTTCGCCGTTCTGGTTTTTCAGATCGCGCAACTGGTTGATGGTCAGCGGGCCTTGGGCCGTCAACCGGCCCTGGCGGTTGTCCAGATCGCCACCGGCCAGGTTCAACGCCAGGGCGCTATCACCCAGCAAACGTCCACCAACCTGGGTGAGTGCATTCAGGTTCAGGGTCATGTCGCCGTTGGCCGAGACTTCACCCGAGGCGCTCGAGTCCAACGAGGTCGCGTTGAGATTCAACGTGCCCTTGCTGTTGATCAGGCCAACGGCGCTGTTGTCCAACGCCATCGCCGACAGGGTAACGGCGGTGCCGCCCAACAGGCTGCCGCCACGATTGTTCAGGTCCGCACTGCGGATGTTCAGCCCGTCGATGGCCTGGATAAGTCCTTGGTTCTGGTTGACCAGGGTCCCGTGCACCGCGAGCTCAAGATCGCCGCGGCTGGTGAGGTTGCCCGCGGTGTTGTCCAGGCTGGCAGCGCTGACCTTCAGGGCAGCGGCCGCGATCTGGCCTTTGATCGACGTCAGGGTGTCGCTGATGTGCAGCGTCAACGCCTGGTTGCTGAGCAGTTTGCCGCCGTCGTTGTTCAGTCGATTGGCGACCACCTGAAAGGCTTCGTCGCTGGAAATTTCTCCGTTCCGGTTATCGACACCGTCGAGGTGAGTGAGCAGCAGTTGACCCGGCGCGTGGATGAAACCGCCCTGGTTGTTCAGTTGCCCGTGATTCAGGTCCAGGCTCAGGGACTGGTTGCTGAACAGCTTGCCGTCTTGCTGATCAAGCCCGCTGACACTCGCAGTCAGGGCCTTTTCGCTGGCGATTCGGCCTTGATGATTGGTCAACTGCGCCGTGCGCAAGTCCAGGGTATCGCCGCTGTCGAGGCTGCCGTTCTGGCTGTTATCGAAATCGCCGGTATGAACCTGCGCCACGCCTTTGGCGCTGATCACCCCGTGCTCACGGTTGTCGAGGCTGGCGCTACGCAGCACGAGAGCCGCATCAGTCACCACCTTGCCGCCAACGTTGGTGAGGGCACCCTTGGCGCTGAGATCCAGGGCTTCGGCACTGGTGAGCGCGCCACCGCTGTTATCGATGGCATCCGCCTTGAGGTTGAGCTCGCGCTGGCTGTTGATCTTGCCCTGCTGATTGCGCAGGTCACCCGACAGATCGAGGCTCAGGTGCTGTTGACTCTTGAGCTGGCCGTTGCGGTTGTCCAGATGCTGGCCAGTGAGCGCCAGGCCCGAGAGGCTATTCAATAAGCCACCGTTGGTGTTCAGGACCTCACCAACATTCAAGCGCAGATCGCTCGCCTCGATTAGACCTGCGTCGCTGTTGTTCAGGTGCGAACCGTCAACGGTGAGGGTGCCGGTCTGACTGGAGAGTTCGCCACCTCGGTTATCGATGGCGTCGATTTTGAGTGTCAGCGCTTTTGTCGCGCCTACCAGTCCGTCCTGACGGTTATCGAGGGTCGAACCGGTGAGATCCAGGGCGCCGGTGGCGATCATCTGACCGTTTTGATTGTCCAGTGTGTTGACCGTCGCGCGCACATCCAGCTTACCGGTGATGTGCCCTGCACGGTTATCGAGACTGCCGGCCGCCAGCAGTAATTCACCATCAGCCGCGACAGTGCCGCGCTGGTTATCAAAGCCGTTGACCACGTTCAGATCAAGGGCGCCGCGGCTGCTGATCAACCCGTCGGTGTTGCTCAGTCGTTCTCCGTGACTGTCGAGGATGCTGGCAGAAATCAGTCCTTTGGCATCATTCAACAACTGTGCGACACGCAGACTCAGGCGTTGCTCGCTGATCAGTTTGGCGCCGGTGTTATCGAGGCTTTGCGCAGCCAGTGTGAAGGCCTGGGCGCTGGAGATTTCGCCCTTCTGGTTGTTGACGTCCTTGAGGTTGTTGAGCACCAACGGGCCCGTGGCATGGACGTACCCGCCCTGATTGTTCAACTGCCCGTGGTTCAGGTCCAGGCGCAGGCCGGCCTTGCTGAACAGCTCCCCGCCTTGCTGACTGAGGCCGGTGACGCTGGCGGTAAGGTTGCCCTCGCTGCTGATGGTTGCGCCATCGCTGTTGCGCACCTCGGTGGCGGTGAGCTCCAGGGTGTCCCCACTGATCAGCCGTCCACCCTGATGGTTATCTAAGCGGGTGGTGGTGACGCGGGTGGCGGCCTTGCCGGACAACAGCCCCTTCTGGCTGTTATCGAGGCTGCCCGTGGCCAGTGTCAGGGCTTTGTCCGAGGTGACCGTGCCGCCCTGGTTCAACAGCACACCCTTGCTGGTGATAGAGACGTTATCGGCGCTGCTCAACTTCGCGGCGCTGTTGTCGATCTGACCGGCCTGGAGCGTCAGGGAGCGGTCGCTGCGGATCAGTCCCCGAGTGTTGTCGAGTGCCTCGTCGAGCTTGATGTTCAGCGTCTCGCGGCTGTCGATCACCCCGTCGGTGTTGTCCAGATGAGTACCGGTAATGCGGCTGGTGCTGCGGCCCTGGATCAGGCCGGTGGTCTGGTTGATCAGGTGGCCGACTTTCAGCACCAGATCGCCACCAGCCAGCAATCGCCCACCGTCGCTGTTGTTGAGGTGCTCCGCGTTGAGGGTCAGCCCAAGGTGCTGGACAGTTTGCCGGCGCGATTGTCGATCTGCTGAACATCGATTTTCAGCGCTTTTGTCGCAGCGACCAGACCGTCCTGGCGGTTATCGAAGGTGGCGCCGGTCAGGCTCAGGTTGCCCTGGGCGACCAGTGCGCCGCCTTGTTGTTGCAACAGACCGATGATAGCGGTGAGGTCGCTCTGGCTGGAGATCCGCCCCGCCGTGTTTTGCACTTCATCGGCTTTGAGGGTGACCGGGCCCACGGCACTCAGCAGGCCCCCGCTATTGTCCAGGCGAGTACCGTCATAGGCGATGCCGGCCTTGCCGCTGATCAAGCCCTTGTCGCGGTTATCCAGTTGGCCAATCTGCAGTTTCAGATGCTTGTCGGCCTGGGTCACTCCGCCGCGATTATCGGCCGAGTCGCTGCTGACGGTCAGCGTGTCTTTGCCGGTGACTTTGCCCCCGCGATTATCGAGGCTGCCGGTGCGTACATCGATTGCGCCTTTGGCGGTGATTTCGCCCTTGTTCCGGTTATCCAGCAAACCGCCGATGCGCGCGGTGAGGCTACCGCCGCTGACCACCACGCCTTCGTCACGGTTGTCGAGGCTGGCGGCTTTAAGGTCCAGCGCCTTGCCCGTGCCCAGCACACCATCGCGGTTATCCAGCGCGCCGCTGAGGTCGATGTTCAAGCCAAGGTCACCCAGGACCTGGCCGTTGCGGTTGTTCAGTGTGATCGTGTTGAGCCGGGTGATGCTGGTACTGGAAATCTCGCCGTTGCTGTTGTTCAGCTGACCGATAGTGCCCGTCAAATTGCCCGTGCTGTTGATCACGCCTTTGGCGTTGAGCACCTGATTGGCCGCGATGTTCAGCGCGCCCGTGCTCAACACCCGTCCATTGTTTTGGTTATCCAGCGTCCCGGCGGTGATGTTGGTGCTTTGCCCGCTCAGCGTGCCGCCCTGGTTGCTCAAGGTCTGTGCGGTATTCACCGTCAGATTACGGCTGGCCACCACGCTTTTTCCGGTGTTGTTGAGGCTCTGCGCGGTCAGGCTCACATCGCCGCTGGCGTTGCGGCTGCCGTCGGTGTTGACCCCGGCTTCGAGGATGCCGTTGTTGGTCAACTGCCCGCCAGCGCTCAGGGTGATGCTGTCGCGGGCGGCGAGGGTTTGCTGGTTGCTCAGGTTGCCTTGGGTTTGTACGTTTAGCGCCGTGCCCGCATAGACCGGACCGCGTGCATCGAGACTGGCAGCTTTGACATTGACCGCGCCGTTAGTCGCCGAGGTGTCGACCAGACTCAAGTGGCCGTTGGCATCGAGCTGAATATCGCCACCGCTGGCGATCAGTTTGCCGTCGAGTTTCACCCCGACACCCGACTCGGTGCCGACCAGTTTGATCGCCCCGGCGTACATCCCGCCCAGCGCCGACGAGTCGATGGCCAATTGCGGTTTGGCACTGCCGTCATCGGCGCGAGCGGTAGCATTGAGGCTCTGCGCATTGACATCGTTGCGACCGGCGACAATCGTCAGGTTCTTCGCCTGAATCTCGGCATTGATCTTCGCGCTGCGGGTGATGATTTCGAAGCGGTCGACGTTGCTGGCGTTCAGCCGGGAGCCGTCGATGGAGACGCTGCCCTGATCGACCTGGAAGCGGTCCAGTCGACCGTTGTCCAGCACCGGTTTACCGGTGGTGAGGGTCACGCGCGGAGTGTTGATGAAACCGCAACCGTTGCAACTGATGCCATACGGGTTGGCGACGATCACTCGCGCCGACTGTCCCGCCACTTCGGTGTAACCGCGCAACTGGCTCGGGCTGCCGCCGACCACTTCGTTGAGGATGGTTTGCGCCGCGATCCGGTTGGTCAGGTTGGGGTTGCCGACGATGATGCCGCCCAGTTGTGTCGCACCGGTCTGCGCGGCGACGTTGTTGAGGATCACACCCTGGGTGCCGACGTTGTAATCGTGGAACTGGTTATGCGACAGCCCGGTGCCATTCGGCGTGGCGATATTGACGATCGGCACCCCGTTGCCCGCCTGACCGAGACTGGTGCCCGGCGTGGCCACAACGATCCCCTCGGCCTGGGCCCACATTGGTTGCCAGAACATCACGTTGGCCAACAGGAACGCCAACCCGCGCTTGGGCATGCCCCAGAAGTGTTCACGGTTTTTTACGGCAGCAGCGGGTTGGCCGGCCAGAAAGGCCAGTTGGCGAACGTCCATGATCGAATCTCGTTTAAAGCAGAATTTAGAGGAAGAAATCCACGCGGAAATAGATCGGCGCTTCGCGCTCGGTCAGGGTGTCCGGACGTTCCAGGGAATGGGCAAAGGTCACGCTGGCGGCCAGGTGCTGCCCCCGGGCGAACAGCTCCACGGAGTTGCTGGACATGCGCCCGTGCTGATCGCCGTTGTAGCGATCGCCACGAATCACGCCTTGGTCGTAACCGAGGCTGGTGCCGTATTCGGCGAACACCGGGCGCAGCCATTCCAGTGTCACCGGGCGGCTCCAGCGCAGGTCGTTGCGCCAGTAACCGCCGCTGTCGCCGGACAAGGATTGATCCTTGTAACCACGGATCGACGACTGCCCGCCGAGGCTGGTGCGCTGCGGACTGAACAGCACGTCTTCACTGCGCTGGCCGGTCATCAGGCTGCTGAAACTGAACGACTCGCCCCACACCTTGAACGGTTGCAGGTAGCTCGCAGTCGCGGTGTATTTGCGGTAGCGAGCGTTCGGTTCGCCGGGACCTGGATCGCCATTACCCTGAGCATCAAATGCGCCGATGCCTTCCTGCATGCCGAGGTCAATGTTGACGAACGCGCTGCCGACTCGCCGACCGTGGTTGATGCCGAACTGCGCTTCACTGATGCGGTTGCTGCTCAGCTTGAGCTTGCTGTCTTCGATGAAGTTGTTGGTGCGCAGGTACGAGAGACCGGTGCTGAGGGATGTCTTGCTCACGGCATCGCGATGGATCACCCGCTCGGCGCGCAGCTGATGGTTTTGGCTATCGCCGGTCTGCTTGAAATTGAAGCCATTGGCTTGAGCCTGCGAGCGGTACTCACTCTGGCTGTAGGTGTAACTGAAATTCCACCAGCCCCAGGGCAGGTTGTAATTGAGCATCGCGTTGTTGGAGGTGTGCTGGTGATCGGTCATCGCATCGTGACCGCCGCGCAACATCAACTGATCCGCCAACCCCAGCGGACTGTCCCAATCAAATGTCGTGCCCCACTGCTGCTCGCCGGTGCTGCGCTGGCCGTCGTTGCTGCGGGACAACCCGGCACGCCAGGGCTTTTGCGGCGTGTTCTTGACCAACACTTCGCTGCCACCGACGGCCTTGCCCGGCGCCAACTCCATCTGCGCCTGATTCGATGGCAAACGGTTGAGTTGATCGACCAGTTGCTCGATTTCTCGCAGGTTGACCAACTCGCCAGTCTTGCCGGGAAAAGCCATGCCCAGTTCGCGGTCCGACAGCTTGCTGCCCTCCGCGCCTTTCAAGCCTTCGAGCTTACCTTCGACCACCAGCACCTTTAGATGCCCGCCGGATAAATCCTGCTGCGGCAAGTAGGCACGACTGGTGACCAGGCCTTTTTCGATGTAGTGGTCGGTGATGACTTTCAGCAGTTCGTTGAGCTGGGTAACACCCAGGCATTCGCCGATGTACGGCTTGAGCAGACGATTTTTCTCGCTCTCGGAGAGACTGTCGGCGCCTTTGAGTTCGATATCTTTGATCGGAAAACAACGGGTATCAGCGGGCGCCGTCGGTGCGGCAGGCTTGGCTTCCTTGCCGGGTAATTCCTTGAGCTCTTCGAGACGCCGACGCTGCTCTTCGAGCAGGCGATCCTGGCGTTCGCGGATGAGGTCGGTTTCACCGGGGGTCGGGGCGGCGTGAGCAAGATTCAGCGGAGAAAGGCACAGCAAAGCCAGGCACAACCTCGCCACGAGGGCGGGTGGGTACATTTTCGATCCCTCGAAATGGAGGATGATAGCACAATAGTGGCGCGATATTAGATGGCCACTATTCTGGCGTCAATGAATGGTTGGATCCAGAGAGCGCAATTGACGAGCGGAAACACCTAAACCGGACGGTTCCGGCGCAATAGCGGGAAATGTCTTGAAGTGATGTCGAAAGCGTCAGGAACAGGTAGGAAGGTTCCGAGGACCGTTCTACGGGGTTAATCATGAGTGAACTTTCACATCCACGCGGCCTCAACCGATTAACCGCCCGACACGGAACCGAGGCCTGACCGATGAAAACCCTGCTGAAACTCACCCTCGCCGCAACCCTCGCCTACGCCCTCCCCGCTTGGGCTTGCACCCCCGAGGAAGCCACTGAAAAACGCGAACAATTAGCCAAGGAAGTGACCAAGCTCACCGAACAAAATCCGGCCAAGGCCAAGGAGATCAACGCTGAGCTGCAGAAAATGGATCTGGAGACGGCCAGCAAGGATCTGCCGGACAAGTGCCAGTTGATCGATCAGCGATTGAAGGAACTGAGTTCGGCGGAGAAGAAAGCCGAGAGTTAATCAAATTCAGGAATTTCAGGCATAAAAAAACCGGACATTTGTCCGGTTTTTTTATGGGCTTGCCGAGGCGCTTTATTCAGCAGCCGGTGCTTCCGGCTTGCGGCGCTTGAGCGGGGCCATGCCGTCCTTGCTGACCAGCGACAGAGCGTCGGTCTTCGGGCGGTTGGCGATTTTGCGTTTGGTCGGGGCCTTGGCGCCGGTTTTCTTCTTGTCGCCCTTGGCGTCGACCTTTTTCTTCTTCACGCCAACGGCTTTGCCCGAGGCCTTGACCTTTTTCGGTCCGCCGTAGGTGCCTTTGACTTCCTTGATGGTGCGGCGCTCGAAGCTCTGCTTGAGGTAGCGCTCGACGCTCGACATCAGGTTCCAGTCGCCGTGGCAGATCAGCGAGATGGCCAGGCCATCGTTGCCGGCACGGCCGGTGCGACCGATGCGGTGAACGTATTCGTCGCCGCTGCGCGGCATATCGAAGTTGATCACCAGGTCCAGGCCTTCCACGTCGAGGCCGCGAGCGGCGACGTCGGTGGCGACGAGGATTTTCACGCCGCCCTGCTTCAGACGGTCGATGGCCAGCTTGCGATCCTTCTGGTCTTTGTCACCGTGCAGGACGAACGCTTTGTATTCCTGCGCCACCAGGCGGCCGTAGATACGGTCGGCCATGGCCCGGGTGTTGGTGAACACGATGGCCTTCTGGTAGGTCTCGTTGGCCAGCAGCCAGTTCACGATCTGTTCTTTGTGCTGGTTGTGGTCAGCGGTGATGATCTGCTGGCGGGTGGTCGCATTCAGATCGCTGACGTTGTTGAGCTGCAGGTGCTCAGGGTTGTTCAGCACCTTGGCGACCATCTCGCGCAGGCCCGAACCACCGGTGGTGGCAGAGAACAGCATGGTCTGCTGGCGGTTGGTGCACTCTTCCACCAGACGCTGGACGTCTTCGGCAAAACCCATGTCGAGCATGCGATCGGCTTCGTCGAGGACCAGTACTTCGACTTCTTTGAGGTCGAGGTTGCCGGCGTTCAGTTGCTCGATCATCCGGCCCGGCGTACCGATCAGGATGTCCGGCACCTTGCGCAGCATGGCAGCCTGGACCTTGAAGTCTTCACCGCCGGTGATCAGGCCGGACTTGATGAAGGTGAACTGAGCGAAACGCTCGACTTCCTTGATGGTTTGCTGGGCCAGCTCGCGGGTCGGCAGCAGGATCAGGGTCTTGATGCTGACGCGGACTTTCGCCGGGCCGATCAGACGGTTGAGGATCGGCAAAACGAATGCAGCGGTTTTGCCGCTACCGGTTTGCGCTGTCACCCGCAGGTCACGCCCTTGGAGCGCCAGCGGAATAGCCGCTGCTTGCACAGGCGTTGGCTCGACAAATTTAAGCTCGGCCACGGCTTTGAGCAGGCGTTCGTGCAGGGCGAATTGGGAAAACACGGGTGCTACCTCGAAGAAATACAAAAAAACAGCTGCATAGGGTAACGGTTTCGAGCGCTCAGGCCGAGTTTCTTTATACAAACGGCGCTAAACAGTGGTTTTTTTGTTGCGTCTTTTGTCCTCAAACGTCATCCAAAGCGTCTTAAATGCTCTAATCGCCCCGTCGCGTCCTACAGAAGAACCGTTTTTGCCCATGGATATCAAACAGCTCTGGCTCAACGTCCAAGACCTTTGGGGTGCCCTTGATCAGCACCCGCTCCTGCATTCCAGCCTGGCATTGGTGCTATTGCTGGTGATTGCGCTGGTCCTCGGACGAGTGGCGCGCTACCTCATTCTGCATGCGACCAAAATGCTCGGTCGCCAGCCCGCGTTGCACTGGATCAATGACTTTCGGCATAACAAAGTTTTTCATCGTCTGGCGCAGATCACACCCTCGCTGGTGATCCAGTTCGGCTTGCACCTGGTGCCGGAGCTGGGCAAGACCAGTCTGATCTTCCTCGGAAACGTCGCGCTGGCATTCACCATTCTGTTCCTGCTGTTAGCGGTCAGTGCCCTGCTCAGCGCCCTGCTCGACATCTACGCGCGCACCGAGCATGCCCGTACCCGTTCGATTAAAGGCTACGTGCAACTGGCGAAAATGGTCTTGTACGTGTTTGGCGCGATCATCATCGTTGCCACCCTCATCGACCGTTCGCCGCTATTGCTGCTGTCGGGTCTGGGCGCCATGTCGGCGGTGATTCTGTTGGTCTATAAGGACACCCTGCTGTCGTTCGTCGCCAGCGTGCAGCTGACCAGCAATGACATGCTGCGAGTCGGCGACTGGATCGAGATGCCGCAAGTCGGCGCCGACGGTGACGTGGTCGACATCACGCTGCATACGGTCAAGGTGCAGAATTTCGATAAAACGATTGTTTCGATTCCGACCTGGCGCCTGATGTCCGAGTCGTTCAAGAACTGGCGCGGCATGCAGCAATCCGGTGGACGACGGATCAAGCGCAGCCTGTTCATCGACGCCAGTGGCGTGCGATTCATCCGCGATGACGAAGAGCAGAAGCTGTCCCAGGTGCATCTGCTGACCGACTACATCAGCCGCAAGCAGGCTGAACTCAAGGCCTGGAACGAAGCGCAGGGCAACGTTGCAGCGATGTCGGCTAACCGTCGGCGGATGACCAATATCGGGACTTTCCGCGCCTATGCATTGGCGTACCTGAAGAGTCACCCGGAAATCCAGTCGAACATGACCTGCATGGTCCGCCAGATGCAGACCACCGCTCAGGGGATTCCGCTGGAAATCTACTGTTTCACCCGCACCACCGTGTGGGCGGATTACGAGCGGATTCAGGGGGATATTTTCGATTACCTGCTGGCGGTGTTGCCGGAGTTTGGCTTGAGCCTTTATCAGCAGCCCAGTGGCGGGGATTTGCGGGCTGGGTTATTGCCGGCGCTGCTGGGTTCTAGCCACATTCCCGAGGCCGAAAAACACGTCATGTAACACTGAGATCCCTTGTGGGAGCGAGCTTGCTCGCGATGGCTGAGTGTCAGTCGACATCAATGTTGCCTGTCACACCGCCATCGCGAGCAAGCTCGCTCCCACATGGGCTTAGCGCCCAAAGAGTCGGCGTACCTGAACGGGGTCGGCATTACCGCTTTGGTCAAGCGCGAGGAAATACTTCAACTGCCACTGCTGCGTCTTCATAGCTTGTTTAGCGACGGGCCTGGACCACGGCGGATACACGCGAATCGCCCGCTTGCCACCTTCGCCATCAATCGACATGACACCCTTGGCGGCGAGTATCTTCTGGTCAAACACAAACTGCCCGCGATGGGTTTCATCAGCAACGCTCACCACCACAAAGGCGACGCCATCGCCGGTGTCGAGCGGTGCAATCTCGCTGGCAGGCGTTGGCCGCTTCCAGAGCGTGACGAATTGGCCAATCTTGGTCGGCGTGGTTTTCGCTACGCGGAAGACCATCGCCTGGCCATCGAGGCCAAAGCGGCAGGCGCCGTAGTCGGCACTCTCCTCCTCGCGCCGAGCTTCATCCGTTAATGTCATGCCTGCGGGCTTGTAGATCTGCTCGATGGCAGCGATCAGGTCCGTCATGGCCGTTCCCGCAATGGCAGCACTTCTCGCCTGACGCCCAACCGACTGATCCACACCGCCATCAAAATCACCGACCCACCCAGGAACAACCGCCCCAGCTCTTCATGCTGATTCCAGATCAGCAGATTGATCAGCAACCCCACCGGCACATGCAGGTTGTTCATCACCGCGAGCGTCCCGCCGTTCACCAGGCACGCGCCCTTGTTCCACCAGTACAAACCGAGCGCAGTCGAGATCAGGCCGAGGAACACCAGCACGCCCCATTGCAGTGGCGCTTCGGGCAGGAAGTTCTGTTTGCCGAACAGCAGGAACGCCGGTAGCGCCACCGCCAATGCGCCGAGGTAGAAGTAGCCGAAGCGCCGGTAGTGCGGCAGATCGCTCGGGTGACGAGCCACCAGATGCTTATAAAGCACTTGCCCGGCGGCGTAGGTGAAGTTGGCCAGTTGCAGCAGCAGAAAGCCCATGAAGAAATCCGGGTTGATCCGGTCGTAGCGAATCACCGCTGCGCCCATCACCGCCACCAGTGCCGCGATCAACGCCCACGGATTGAAGCGCCGGTTCAGCGCGTCTTCGATCAAGGTCACGTGCAGCGGCGTGAGGATGGTGAACAGCAACACCTCCGGCACCGTCAAAACCCGAAAGCTCAGGTACAGGCAGACGTAAGTCACCCCGAACTGCAACGCGCCGATCAGCAGCATGCCGCGCATGAACGCCGGTTCAACCGAGCGCCAGCGGGTCAACGGAATGAACACCAGCCCCGCCAGTACCACTCGAACCAGCACCGCGAAGTAACTGTCGACATGACCGGCCAGGTATTCGCCGATCAAACTGAAGGAAAACGCCTGAATCAGCGTGACAAAAAGTAGATAGCCCATGCTCGCCTCGTTTCGAATGGCGGCGACGATAGCGTTTTTTGCCCGTTATCGCGAACCGTCAGGCAATACAAAACCCTGTGGGAGCGAGCTTGCTCGCGATAGCGGTGTGTCAGCCAACATCAATGTTGAATGTGATACCGCTATCGCGAGCAAGCTCAGCTCCTACAGGGGTTATGTGCCAATTCAACAAATCCCGGGCAAAAAAAAGCCCGATCTCGCTAAAGCGTTCAATCGGGCTACAGCACTCAGGAGCAACAAGTGCAAAGGGAGGTTCGATGCGCGTAAAGCCTTGAAGGGGTTGCGCCAGGTCACTTGAACATCAAGGGATTATCTGGCGATTAAAGCCTCAGGCGACGAGGGAAAGCTTGGCGTTGGCCTGGTTCAGGCCTTTCTCCTGGAAGTCACCGCCCAGGTTCATGCCTTCGGCGTGAATGAACGTCACGTCGTGAATCCCGATGAAGCCCATGACCTGCCGCAGGTAGGGTTCCTGGTGATCCGCCGGGCTGCCGGCGTAGATTCCGCCGCGGGCAGTCAGCACGTAGGCACGCTTGCCGTTGAGCAAACCTTGCGGGCCGGTGTCGGTGTACTTGAAAGTCACGCCGGCACGCAGCACATGGTCGAGCCAGGCTTTAAGGGTGCTCGGGATGGCGAAGTTGTACATCGGCGCGGCCAGGACCAGTACATCGGCAGCCAGCAATTCGTCGGTCAACTGGTTGGAGCGCTCCAGGGAAACCTGTTCGATGTCGTTGCGCTGCTCGGCAGGTTTCATCCAGCCGCCCAGCAGGTTGATATCCAGGTGCGGCACCGGGTTGACGGCCAAGTCACGAACGGTGATTGGGTCGTTCGGGTGCGCGGTTTGCCACTGGCTGATGAAGGTCTGGGTCAGTTGACGGGAAACCGAATCTTGCTGGCGGGCGCTGCTTTCGATGATCAGAACACGTGACATGGCTTGTAGGCTCCATCTGAGAATGCTGTAAGGCGATGGAGTGAAGGTTAAACAGAGTTTAATCGATGAAAAAGCACAAATAACTGCTATAAACCATCAATAAATTCGTTTATAAGCAGAGCATGCCCTGTGGGAGCGAGCCTGCTCGCGAAGGCGTCGTGTCAGGCGCTATCACTGTTGCCTGATACACCGCTTTCGCGAGCAGGCTCGCTCCCACAACCGCTTGATGTCATTTGGGGGTGCAGGTCAGTTTGATACGCATCTTGATGATGCTTCGGTTGAACTTGGCGGTGGCATTTTTGTGTTTACCAGCGGCCACTTCGATATTGCGGGTGCGTGGCGCTTCCGGGCCATTGTTGAAAACGACCTTACAGGCCGCATCGGTGGTGCCGTAGTTGTTCACCTGAATGGAGGCGATGTCGCTATCCGTGTCATACGCGTTGTAGTCGATGCTCAAGCCGTTCAGCTGTTTTTCAACGTCGATCGGATAGGCAAACGCCGTCAGCGGCAGCATCGCCAGCAGCACACAACCCGATACCACACAACAAAGCTTTTTCATTCAGCAGTCTCCAATAAGGACTGCCAGCTTAGGACAAGAGGAGCTATTCATGAAAGCGCCCCGCGTGACCCTTGATCAATGGCGAACGTTACAGGCCGTGGTCGACCACGGCGGTTTCGCCCAGGCCGCCGAAGCGCTGCACCGCTCGCAATCATCGGTGAGCTACACCGTGGCGCGCATGCAGGACCAACTCGGCGTGCCGCTGCTGCGCATCGACGGCCGCAAGGCGGTGCTGACCGAGGCCGGTGGCGTGTTGTTGCGCCGCTCGCGGCAACTGGTGAAACAGGCCAGTCAGCTGGAAGACCTGGCCCATCACATGGAACAAGGCTGGGAAGCGGAAGTACGGCTGGTGGTCGACGCCGCCTACCCGAGCGCCCGCCTCGTCCGCGCCTTGACCGCGTTCATGCCGCAAAGCCGTGGCTGCCGGGTGCGTCTGCGCGAAGAAGTGCTGTCGGGGGTAGAAGAAGTCTTGCTCGAAGGCGTGGCCGATCTGGCCATTACTGGCTTCAGCATTCCCGGGTATCTGGGCGCGGAATTGAGCGACGTAGAGTTTGTGGCTGTCGCTCACCCCGAACACCCGCTGCATCGTCTGAACCGCGAACTGAACTTCCAGGATCTGGAATCTCAGATGCAAGTGGTGATCCGCGACTCCGGCCGCCAGCAGCCACGGGACGTTGGCTGGCTCGGCGCGGAACAGCGCTGGACCGTCGGCAGCCTGGCCACCGCGGCAACTTTTGTCAGCAGCGGCTTGGGTTTCGCCTGGTTACCTCGGCACATGATTGAACGGGAACTCAAGGAAGGTCTGCTCAAGCTGCTACCGTTGGACCAGGGTGGCAGCCGCAACCCGAGCTTCTACCTGTACTCGAACAAGGACAAACCCTTGGGTCCGGCCACGCAGATTCTCATCGAACTGCTGCGCACTTTCGACACTGCGCCGCTGGATGCACCTTTCGCCGCCCCAGAACAAGCCTGATACGGAGTGTACGCATGGCCTATTTCGAACACGAAGGTTGCAACCTGCACTATGAGGAATATGGCCACGGCACGCCGTTGCTGCTGGTCCACGGGCTGGGTTCCAGCACCCTGGACTGGGAACAGCAGATCCCGGCGCTGTCGGCCCGCTACCGGGTGATCGTCCCGGATGTACGCGGCCACGGCCGCTCCGACAAGCCCCGTGAGCGCTACAGCATCGCCGGGTTCAGCGCCGACCTGATCGCCCTCATTGAACACCTGAACCTCGGCCCCACTCATTACGTGGGCCTGTCCATGGGCGGCATGATCGGCTTTCAACTGGCCGTGGATCAGCCGCAATTGCTCAAAAGCCTGTGCATCGTCAACAGCGCGCCCGAGGTCAAACTTCGCAGCCGCGACGATTACTGGCAGTGGTTCAAGCGCTGGAGCCTGATGCGCGTCCTCAGTCTGGGCGCCATCGGCACGGCCCTGGGCGGCAAGCTGTTCCCCAAACCCGAACAGGCTGACCTGCGCCAAAAAATGGCCGAGCGCTGGGCAAAAAACGACAAACATGCTTATCTCGCCAGCTTCGATGCAATCGTTGGCTGGGGGGTTCAGGAACGACTTTCGAGGGTCTCCTGTCCAACCCTCATCGTCAGCGCCGACCGTGACTACACACCGGTCTCGCTGAAAGAAACCTATGTAAAACTGATGCCCGATGCGCGGCTGGTGGTGATCGCCGATTCGCGCCACGCCACCCCGCTGGATCAACCCGAAATGTTCAACCAAACGCTGCTCGAGTTTCTCACCGCAGTCGACACTACCTCACTCAGGATCACTGACCCATGCTGAAAAAAATCGCCCTCGTCGCTGGCTCCGTTCTGTTTGCCGCCAACCTGATGGCCGCAACGCCCGCCAAGGCGCCGCACGTGCTGCTGGAAACCACTAACGGCCAGATCGAGATCGAACTGGACCCGGTCAAGGCGCCGATCAGTACCAAGAACTTCCTTGATTACGTCAACAGCGGCTTCTACAACAACACGATTTTCCACCGTGTGATTCCGGGCTTCATGGTCCAGGGCGGCGGCTTCACTCAACAAATGCAGCAGAAAGAAACCAAGGCACCGATCAAGAACGAGTCCAAAAACGGTCTGCATAACGTCCGTGGCACGCTGTCCATGGCCCGCACCTCTAATCCTGATTCGGCCACTAGCCAGTTCTTCGTGAACGTCAAAGACAATGACTTCCTCGACAGCGGTGATGGCTATGCTGTGTTCGGTAAAGTCGTCAAAGGGATGGACGTGGTAGATGTCATCGTCAACTCCCAGACCACTACCAAAAGCGGCATGAAAGATGTGCCAGCCGACCCTGTGTTCATCAAGTCAGCCAAAGTCATCGACTAAGCTACACAGGAAGTCTTGAGCGGTTGCCGGAGTGCGCCGCTCACACTGTTCAAAGGAGAGCCCGTGCGCGGGCGGAGAACTGATGCTTTATCGCCGTTTCGAGAAACTGATCGACATTTTCCGCGATGCCCCGACGGCCGCTCCGCCGGATCGGGTCCTCCCTTTTTATACCTATTACCTGAAGCAGGTCTGGCCGAGTTTCGCCGTCCTGCTGTTCGTCGGTCTGATCGGTGCGCTGATCGAAGTGGCGCTGTTCAGTTACCTGAGTCGCATCATCGACCTGACCCAAGGCACCCCTAACGTCGATTTCTTCAAGGAACACGGCATCGAGCTGGCCTGGATGGCGGTGGTAGCCCTGGTTTTTCGGCCGATTTTTGTTGGCCTGCATGACCTGCTGGTGCACCAGACCCTGAGCCCCAGCATGACCAGCCTGATCCGCTGGCAGAACCACAGTTATGTGCTCAAACAGAGCCTGAATTTTTTCCAGAACGACTTCGCCGGGCGCATCGCCCAACGCATCATGCAAACCGGCAACTCGCTGCGCGATTCGGCCGTGCAAGCGGTGGACGCGCTGTGGCATGTGCTGATCTACGCGATCAGTTCGCTGGTGCTGTTCGCCGAAGCCGACTGGCGCCTGATGATCCCGCTGCTGACCTGGATCGTCGCCTTCATCAGCGCCCTCTGTTACTTCGTGCCACGGGTCAAGGAACGTTCGGTGGTGTCCTCCGACGCGCGCTCCAAACTCATGGGGCGGATTGTCGATGGCTATACCAACATCACCACCCTGAAGCTGTTCGCCCACACCAACTTCGAGCAGCAATACGCTCGCGAAGCGATCAAGGAACAAACCGAAAAAGCCCAACTGGCCGGCCGGGTGGTCACTAGCATGGACGTGGTCATCACCAGCATGAACGGCTTGCTGATCGTCGGCACCACCGGCCTGGCCCTGTGGCTGTGGACGCAGTCGATGATCACCGTAGGCGCGATTGCCCTGGCCACCGGCCTGGTGATCCGCATCGTCAACATGTCCGGTTGGATCATGTGGGTGGTCACCGGGATTTTCGAAAATATCGGCATGGTTCAGGACGGTTTGCAGACCATTTCTCAACCGGTCAGCGTCACTGATCGAGAGCAGGCCAAACCGCTGGCGGTCACCCGTGGCGAAGTGCGTTTCGAGCACGTGGATTTCCACTACGGCAAGAAGAGCGGGATCATCGGCGACCTCAACCTGACCATCAAGCCCGGTGAGAAAATCGGCCTGATCGGTCCATCTGGCGCAGGCAAGTCAACATTGGTCAATCTGCTGCTGCGCCTCTATGACGTGGAGGGCGGACGCATCCTCATCGACGGCCAGAACATCGCCGAAGTCGGCCAGGAAAGCCTGCGCGAGCGCATCGGCATGATCACCCAGGACACGTCCCTGCTGCATCGCTCGATCCGCGACAATTTGTTGTACGGCAAACCCGACGCCACCGACGCCGAACTCTGGGAGGCGGTGCACAAGGCCCGCGCCGACGAGTTCATCCCATTGTTGTCGGACTCCGAAGGTCGCACTGGTTTTGATGCCCACGTCGGTGAACGCGGGGTGAAACTCTCCGGCGGTCAGCGTCAGCGGATTGCGATTGCTCGCGTGCTGCTCAAGGACGCGCCGATCCTGATCATGGACGAGGCCACCTCGGCGCTCGACTCGGAAGTAGAAGCGGCGATCCAGGAAAGCCTCGAAACCCTGATGCAGGGCAAAACCGTGATTGCCATCGCTCACCGGCTCTCGACCATCGCCCGCATGGACCGGCTGGTGGTGCTGGAAAAAGGCAAGATCGCCGAAACCGGCAGCCACGCCGAACTGCTGGCCCATGGCGGGTTGTATGCGCGGTTGTGGCAGCACCAGACAGGTGGATTTGTCGGCATCGATTGAATCAATCTTGCCCCCATCAGTCTTGCCGGTAAGGCAAGGCCGTCCTCGCTTCCTCGGCATACGCCAGCACACCAACGCGCTCTTGCTGCAGGAAGTCTTTGACGGCGGCTTTCAGGCCGGGATGACGCAAGTAGTGCCATGAATGAGTGATCACGGGTTCGAACCCGCGAATCAACTTGTGCTCGCCCTGGGCACCGGCATCGAAACGCTGGAAGCCATTGGCAATCGCGTAGTCCATGCCCTGGTAGAAACAGGTCTCGAAGTGCAAACGATCGAACTCCGCCAGACAGCCCCAGTAACGACCGTAAAAACTGTCGCCACCCACCAGACTGAAGGCCATGGCCACCGGCCGTGAGCCTTGCTTGGCCAACACCACACGAATCGACTCTGGCATGCTCTCGGCCAGCAAACTGAAAAACTCCCGCGTCAGATACGGCGCTTGCCGACGCACTGCGTAGGTATTGGCGTAGCAGGCATAGACAAAATCCCACTGCGCCTGATCGAGTTGCCTACCTTCAAGCCATTCGAAATCAATGCCCTGCCCCGCCACTTGTTCGCGCTCCTTGCGCATCTGCTTGCGCTTGCGCGAACTGAGGACGTCGAGAAAGTCCTGAAAATCCCGATAGCCACGATTCTGCCAGTGGTACTGACAACCGATTCGCTGCAACCAGCCTGGCTGCTCGGCCAAGGCTGCGTCAGTGAACGGGTCGGTGAAGTTGATGTGGGCACTGGAGAGTTGTTCGATTTCAAGGTAGCCCGGCAGGCTTTTCAACAGTTCGAAACCGTCCTCGAGCGTGGCCGCCAGCAAACGCGGGCCGCTGACCGGACTGAACGGCACAGCCGTCAGCAGCTTGGGGTAGTAATCGATACCGGCACGCTCACAGGCATCGGCCCAGGCGTGATCGAACACGTACTCGCCGTAGGAATGCCATTTGCGATAACTGGGCAGCGCGGCAATCAGGCAATCGCCTTCGATGTGCAATAAATGCTCGGGTTGCCAGCCGGAATGAGGGCCGACGCTGCCGCTGTCTTCCAGCGAGCTGAGAAAGGCGTGGCGCAGAAAGGGCTGATTCTCGGGCACCAGGGCATCCCACGTCTGCGACGCGATTTCGGACAGACTTTCCAGACGTTGCAGCGGCATCAGTTCTTCCCTACTTCTTTGCGTGAAAGCCCGGCGAGTATCGCCCATCGCCAAAAAATCCACACGAGCAATCCGCCGACACGGCTCTGGATAAGGGTGTACGCCATATTTGTATCGTCATCGAGATGCCATCACATTGCCACTGCCCTGTCATAAACCATCGCGATACTGGCGCCTGTTTTTAGAGCGTCGGGTTCTAGCCCGACCACTGTTTTCCGCCCGTCAACGGTCGGTTGTGTCCTGGATGGCTCAGTCATCCTCTCTCATCTTCGGAGATTGATATGCGTCTTGCTTCCACGAAAACTGCGGCGGCCTTGTGTGGTGGGTTGCTGCTGGCCATGAGTGTTCCGGCCAGCGCCGCAGTCGACGCCAAACTGCTCGACATGCTCAAGGCAAACGGCTCGATTTCGCCTGCGCAGTACACCGAACTGCAAGCCGAGCTGGCCAGGGATCAGAAAGACCAGCAAATCGCCCGTCAGGCTCAGCAAGAGACCAACGAGCAGATCGCGGCGACTGCAAAGAAAACCAATGAACTGAGTACCTTCGACCAGAAACTGGCGTGGGCTGCCAAGACCCAGTTCAAGGGCGATGTTCGATTCCGTCAGGAAACAGTCAAGAACGATGGTGTACCGAACACCGGCGACCAGGATCGTCAACGTATTCGTGTCCGCCTGGGTGCCTACACCGAAATCAATCCGCAAGTGGACACCGGCATTCGTATCGCCACTGGCAACAACAACGATGCTCGCTCCACCAACCAGAGCTTGGAAGGCAACTTCTCCAAAAAAGATATCTGGCTGGACCAGGGCTACGTCGACTACCACCCGACTGCCATCAAGAATCTGCACTTGATCGGCGGCAAGATGCCGCAACCATGGGTGAGCATGGGTGACATCATCTGGGATAACGACATCAGCCCGGAAGGTCTGGCCCTGACTTACAAATACCCGCTAGGCAGCACGGCCGAGCTGTTCGGTAGCGCCGGCCACTACACCCTCCAGGACAACGTCGACGGCGAAGGCAAGCAGTTCCGTCACGACCTGCGTCTGTACGCTGGCCAGTTGGGCGCGCGCTTCGCGATCACTGATAACCTGAAAATGACGCTGGGTGGCAGTGTCTACGCTTACGACAACGACGAGGACACCGCCACACTGGCCATCAACGGCAACAGCGCGGGCGAAGAGTTCAAAGTGTACGAAGGCTTTGGTCAGATCGATATTGGCGGCCTGCCAATGCCACTCTCGTTATACGGTCAAGTTGTCAACAACGACAGTGCGAGCAACGATCAGGACATGGGCTGGCTGGCCGGCGTCAAGACCAAGTTCTACGGCTTCGGAGTGGACTACAACTACCGCGACGTACAGCGTAACTCGGTGGTTGGCGCCTTCACCGACTCCGACTTCGCCAACGGTTTCACCGGTTCGCGCGGCAGCAAGCTGAAAGTGAGCTACGAGATCGACAAGAACTTCGCCCTCGGCGCGACGTACTTCATGGCTGACTCCGACTACACCAACGCCACCCTGCGGGATTCGAAGATCAACACCCTGCAACTGGATGCTGAAGCCAAGTTCTGATTCCCCGCTACACGACTCGGGCAAGGAAGCCCGAGCCGCTTTTACAGACTCGCGCTGGTGTATCGGTCCCCATCATCCGTCCGATACGCCAGTGCGAGTCTTTTTGTTTGTGCAAAAAAAAGATCGCAGCCTTCGGCAGCTCCTACATGGGATTACTTAACCCTGTAGGAGCTGCCGCAGGCTGCGATCTTTTAAGGCGAACTCAGCGCTTGCGCAGAATCACGCTACCAATCGAGTAACCCGCGCCAAACGAGCTGAGCACTGCCAGCGAACCGGCGGCCAGATCGTCCTGGTTCTTGTGAAACGCAATCACGGAACCGGCGGAGCTGGTGTTGGCGTAGGTGTCGAGAATCACCGGGGCTTCTTCTTCGGTGGCTTCGCGGCCCAGCAGCTTCTTGACGATCAGGTGGTTCATGCTGAGGTTGGCCTGATGCAGCCAGAAGCGTTTCACGTCGCTGATGTTGAGCGTGTTCTCTTCCAGGTGCGTAGCGATCAGCTCGGCGACCATCGGGCAGACATCGCGGAACACCTTGCGGCCTTCCTGCACGAACAGTTTGTCCTTGGCACCGATGCCCTCTTCCGCCGCGCGGTTGAGGAAGCCGAAGTTGTTGCGGATGTTGTTGGAGAACTTGGTCAGCAGCTTGGTGCTGACGATGTCGAACTGGTACTTGGACGTTGCCAGGTCAGCACGTTCGATGATCACCGCAGTCGCGGCATCGCCGAAGATGAAGTGGCTGTCACGGTCGCGGAAGTTCAGGTGACCGGTGCAGACTTCCGGGTTGACCATCAGGATCGCCCGGGCCTGGCCCAGTTGCACGCTGTTGGCCGCAGCCTGAATGCCGAAGGTCGCCGAGGAGCAGGCGACGTTCATGTCGAAACCGAAACCCTGGATGCCCAAGGCTTCCTGGACTTCGATGGCGATGGCCGGATAGGCCCGTTGCAGGTTGGAGCAGGCGACGATCACGCCGTCGATGTCCGCGGCGGTTTTGCCGGCACGCTGCAAGGCTTGCTCGGCGGCGCCGATGGCCATTTGGCAAAGCACCGACCACTCGTCATTCGAGCGTTCCGGCAGGCGTGGCGCCATGCGTTGCGGGTCGAGGATGCCTTCCTTGTCCATGACAAAGCGGCTTTTGATGCCAGACGCCTTTTCGATAAACGCCGCGCTGGACTCCGTCAACGCTTCGATTTCGCCGCGTGCGATGGCGTCGGCATTGTCGGCGTTGAATTGCGCGACGTAAGCATTGAAAGACTGCACCAGCTCTTCGTTGGAGATGCTGTTGGCCGGGGTGTACAGGCCGGTGCCGCTGATGACGACGTTATGCATGGTCGTTTCTCTAATCTGTTCAGGCAGAAAGTGTTGGCACCGACGTACCAACACACAAAGGATCTGCTCCCGTCAGGGGACGCAAACCTGGCATCGCTTTATTCCGATCCGCCCAGACCTGTGAAGGCTCAAAACCGCGGGGCCGGCGTTTATAGGCGCGAAGTTTGCCATAAACATTGGGTTTTGGCGCCTTTTTGCAGGATGAAACGCGGTAACACGGCTACTTGTAGGAGCTGCCGAAGGCTGCGATCTTTTGATCTTCTGGTGCAGCGATAAAGAAAGATCAAAAGATCGCAGCCTTCGGCAGCTCCTACAGGGGATCGCGGTGGTCATAGAGTATCGGCGTTACGGTTCGACTTGGGTCCATTGCTTGTTCAGGCGCTTGTCGGAGATCGGCACCTTGGTTCCCAATTGTTGGGCGAACAGGGAAACCCGGTATTCCTCCAGCCACCAGCGATAGAGCTCCAGTTGCGGATCGCGTTTGCCTTCCTGGGCATGTTTGTTGGCGCGGGTTTGATATTGCGTCCACAGGCCGGACAACTCGCCACTCCAGACCCGATCCCTCTGCACCTGAGCGCCGATTTTCTCGAAGCGCTGCTCGACCGCTTTCAGATAACGCGGCAACTCCTTGAGCCACTGCATCGGGGTTTCCCGGACGAAGCCCGGATACACCAGATGACTGAGTTGCTGCTTGATGTCGTTCAGGGCCACGGCTTGTGCCAGATCAATCTTGCCCTTGAAGCGTTTTTGCAGGCCGTGCCAGAGCTTGAGGATTTCCAGCGTCAGTTTGGCAAGGCGCTCGGCGTGCTCGGTCCAGCCGCCGCGCTTGCGTTCGGCCAGCGATGCCAACCCGGCGCCATCCCGTGGCAACGGGTCTTCGCCGTCGAGAATGCAACTGTCGAGGCTGGCCAGCAGAATGTCCTCCACCAAAGCATCGATGCGCCCCAGTTCGCGGTACATCAAGCCCAATTCGGTCAGCCCCGGCAACTTGCTGCGCAGGAACTTCGCCGGTTCGGCCAGTTGCTGCATCAGCAAACGCTGCAAGGCGCGGCGATGTTGAAACTCGGCTTCGGCCGGCGTCGAGAAACGTCCTTCCTTGACCGTGCCACTCTCTTCCACCAACGCCGGATACACCGTCATCGATAGCCCGGCGATCTTCTGCTGGGTTTTCTCGGCGACGGCGGCAAACACTTTCGGCTCCACCGGTTGCTGGTTTTTCGCGGTTTGCGGCACGGCTAACGCGGCCTGACTGGCTTCGGCAAAGCGTGCGGTCAGTTCCGCCAGATCACGCCCTTCGCCCAGGAACTTGCCTTGGCCGTCGACGATCTCCAGGTTCATCCGCAAATGACTGTCGACCTGCTGCGATGCTTCGGCCCAGGCTTCATCGCTGACCCGCGCACCGGTCATACGCAACAGTTCACGGCCCAGCGCTTGAGGCAACGAGCCCTCGGCGAAAGTCATGCGCTGCAATGCGGCTTTGACGAAGTCCGGCACCGGTACGAAATTCTTGCGCAGGGCTTTAGGCAGGTTGCGCACCAGCGCGATGCACTTGGCCTCGATCACGCCCGGCACCAGCCATTCCAGGCGCTCCGGCGGCAGCATCGGCAACAACGGCGCCGGCACACGCAGGGTCACGCCGTCACGCGGGTGGTTCGGTTCGAAGTGGTAACTGAGCGCCAATTCCAGATCACCGATGTGCAGGGTGTCCGGGTAATGCAAAGCGGTGACTTCACTCGCCTCGCGGGCCAGCACGTCTTCTTCGCGCATGATCAGCAGCTGCGGGTCTTTCTGGCTGTTGACCCGATACCAGCTGTCGAAGGTCGCGGTCTGGTGGATCTCCGCCGGCAGTCGCGCATCGTAGAAGGCGAACAGGGTTTCTTCGTCGGCCAGAATGTCGCGACGGCGAGCCTTGGCTTCCAGTTCGTCGAGCTGTTCCAGCAGTTGCGCATTGGCCGTCAGGCACTTGGCCTTGGACTGAATCTCGCCGCGTACCAGACCTTCACGAATGAAGAACTCACGAGACACCACCGGGTCGATCGGCCCGTAATGCACCGGCCGGCGACCGACCACGATCAGCCCGAACAAAGTGATCTGTTCGAACGCCACGACTTGACCGCGCTTCTTCTCCCAATGGGGTTCGAAGTGGTTTTTCTTGATCAGGTGCCCGGCCAAGGGTTCGATCCAGTCGGCATCGATCTTGGCGACCATGCGCGCGTAGAGCTTGGTGGTTTCCACCAGTTCGGCGGCCATCAGCCATTGCGGACGCTTTTTACCGAGGCCCGATGACGGGTGAATCCAGAAGCGCCGCTGACGGGCGCCGAGGTAGTCGCCGTCTTCGGTTTTCTGACCAATCTGGCTGAGCAGCCCCGAGAGCACGGCTTTGTGCAGTTTCGGATAATCCGCCGGCTCTTTATTGAGGCTCAACTGCATGTCGCGGCAGATCAGGCTCAACTGCCGATGGGAGTCGCGCCATTCGCGCAGACGCAGGTAATTCAGGAAGTTCTTGCGGCACCAATTGCGCAGCGGGCTGGCGGTCAGCGCCTGGCGCTGTTCTTCGAAACCACGCCACAGATTGACCAGCCCGGCGAAGTCCGAGTCCACGTCTTTCCACTGCGCGTGCGCCTGATCCGCCGCTTGCTGACGTTCCGGCGGACGCTCGCGCGGGTCCTGAATCGACATGGCGCTGGCGACGATCAGCACTTCCTGCAAGCTGCCAAGTTTCGCCGCTTCCAGCAGCATGCGGCCCATGCGCGGGTCCACCGGCAGCCGCGCCAACTGACGACCGAGCGGGGTCAGCTGGCTGTTGCGGTCCACCGCCGAGAGTTCTTGCAGCAGGTTGAAACCGTCGCTGATCGCCTTGCCATCCGGCGGCTCGATAAACGGGAAATCGGTGATCTCGCCGAGGCGCAGATGCAGCATCTGCAAAATTACCGCGGCGAGGTTGGTGCGCAGGATTTCCGGGTCGGTAAATTCCGGGCGACCGATGAAATCTTCTTCGCCGTAGAGGCGTATGCAAATGCCCGGCTCAACCCGTCCGCAGCGACCTTTACGCTGGTTGGCGCTGGCCTGGGAAATGGCTTCGATGGGCAGGCGCTGGACCTTGGCGCGGTAGCTGTAACGGCTGATGCGCGCGGTGCCGCTGTCGATCACGTAACGAATGCCTGGCACGGTCAGCGAGGTTTCCGCAACGTTGGTCGCCAACACCACGCGGCGTCCTGGGTGCGACTGGAAAATCCGCTGCTGTTCGGCCGGCGACAGTCGTGCGTAGAGCGGCAGAATCTCGGTGTGCTTGAGCTGGGCCTTGCGCAGCATGTCCGCCGCGTCGCGAATTTCGCGCTCGCCGGGCAGGAACACCAGCACATCGCCGGGGCTCTTGCGCTCGCTGCGTTCGAACGCGGCGATTTCGTCGAGGGTGGCGAGGATCGCCTGATCCACGGTCAAGTCGTCCTCGACGCGGTTGCCCTCTTCGTCTTGCTCCAGGGTCAGCGGGCGATACCAGGTTTCCACGGGGAAGGTGCGGCCGGAGACTTCGACAATCGGCGCGTCATCGAAGTGTTTGGAGAAGCGCTCCAGGTCGATAGTCGCCGAAGTGATGATGACTTTCAGGTCCGGGCGACGCGGCAGCAGGGTTTTCAGGTAACCGAGCAGAAAGTCGATGTTGAGGCTGCGTTCGTGGGCTTCGTCGACGATGATCGTGTCGTAGCGTTCGAGGTAGCGGTCGTTCTGGGTTTCCGCCAGCAGGATGCCGTCGGTCATCAGTTTGATCAGGGTGTTGGAATCGCTCTGATCCTCGAACCGCACCTGATAGCCGACCAGTGCGCCCAACGGCGTCGCCAGTTCTTCGGCGACCCGGCTCGCCACGCTGCGGGCGGCGATTCGACGGGGCTGGGTGTGGCCGATCAGGCCATGCTGGCCGCGACCGATTTCCAGGCAGATCTTCGGCAACTGGGTGGTTTTACCCGAACCGGTTTCACCGGCAATGATCAGCACCTGATGCTTGAGCAGCGCTGCTTTGATTTCGTCGCGCTTGGCGGCGATCGGCAGGCTGTCGTCGTAACGAATCACCGGCAGACTGGCTCGCCGCGCCAGCACCTGATCACAGGACGCCTGCATGCGCGTCATCCACTGGGCCAGCTTGGCCTCGTCAGGTTTCTTGCGCAGCTCAAGCAACTGCCGCCGCAGCCGGTGGCGGTCGGCGAGCATGGCGTGATCGAGGTTTTTCAGCAGTTTGTCGATGGAGGGCGATTCGTCAGTCATCAGGTACGCAATAAGTCGTCTAGTGGCGCAGGGGGCGGATTGTCGCAGATTTAAAGGACGAACGAGATCCCTTGTAGGAGCTGACGAGTGAAACGAGGCTGCGATCTTTTGATCTTGCATTTAGGAACCAAGATCAAAAGATCGCAGCCTCGTTTCACTCGACAGCTCCTACACAGCTCCTACAGGGGGGAGGTGCTACTCGTTGTCGAGGCCTTTGCGCCGATAAGGAAACACATCAATCACCTTCCCGGCGCGAATGGCTTCCTGAAGGCTTTTCCAGTAATCGGCGTTGTAAAGCTCACCATGCAACTGATCAAACAACTTGCGCTGCCCCGAATCAGCAAACAAAAACGGCGGAAACTCTTCAGGAAACACATCCAGCGGTCCGATCGAATACCAAGGCTCCGACGCCATCTCGTCTTCCGGCGTACGCGGTAGCGGGATATGCCGGAAGTTGGCTTCAGTCAGGAAGCAGATCTCGTCATAGTCATAGAACACCACCCGCCCGTGACGAGTGACGCCGAAGTTCTTCAGCAGCATGTCGCCGGGAAAGATGTTCGCCGCCGCCAGTTGCTTGATCGCCAACCCGTAATCTTCCAGCGCCTCGCGGACCTGAGCGTCGTTGGCGTTCTCCAGATACAGGTTCAACGGCGTCATCCGCCGTTCGGTCCAGCAGTGGCGGATCAGCACGGTGTCGCCCTCTACCGACACGGTGGACGCGGCCACTTCAAGCAGCTCTTCCAGGCACGCCGGGTCGAACTTGCTCAACGGGAAACGAAAGTCGGCAAATTCCTGGGTGTCGGCCAGGCGCCCGACCCGGTCGACGCTCTTCACCAGACGGTACTTCTCGATCACCGTGGCGCGGTCGACGTTCTTTGACGGTGAGAAGCGGTCCTTGATGATTTTGAATACGGTGTTGAAGCCCGGCAGGGTAAACACGCTCATCACCATGCCACGCACGCCCGGGGCCATGATGAACTGGTCGTCGGTGTTGGCCAGGTGATTGATCAGCGCCCGGTAGAACTCGGATTTTCCGTGTTTGTAAAAGCCGATCGAGGTGTACAGCTCGGCGATGTGCTTGCCCGGCAGGATGCGTTTGAGGAAACCGATGAACTCCGCCGGTACCGGCACGTCGACCATGAAATACGAACGGGTGAACGAGAAGATGATCGACACGTCCGCTTCATCGGTGATCAGCGCATCGATCTGAATCCCTCGACCTTCACGGTGCAGCAGCGGAATCACCAGCGGCCATTGTTCGTCCTGGGTGTAGATGCGCCCGACCAGGTACGCGCCTTTGTTGCGGTAAAGCACCGAGGAAAACAGTTCGACGCTCAATTCCGGGTCCTTGCAGACCCAGTCCGGCAGGTTCTCGCGCAATTGCCCTTCGAGACGACTCAGGTCGCCCGCCAGGTTGGCGTAATCCTCGCTGAAGCGGTAGTCGGCAAAAATGCTCGCCAGCATCCCGGACAACTGGCCCTGGGGCTTGTACGTACGGGTTTGTGCCGCACGGGCCCGGCGCAGGCTCGGCCGGGTGGTGTGGATGAACATGCAGCCGTCACTGATCAGGTCGTGGCTGAACAGCCCGCAGAAGATCGAGTTGTACCAGGTTTCGGACAGTTCATCGTCGAAGCGCAGGTCGATCAGCGTGATGTAAGCGCTTTTGACCAGCGGCCAGCAGCTGACATCCAGCGTGTCGGCGTCGAAAGCGATGCGCAGCCGTTCCACCGTTTCGCTGACTTTTTCTTCGTAGAGATTGATCCGCGCGGCCGACGCCGATTGCGTCTCCTGCCACTTGGCCTGCTCGAAGCGAGCCCGGGCGCCGTCGGTGATCTGGCGGAAATGCTCGCGGTAATCGTCAAAGCCATCGAGGATCATTCGGGCGATGTCGGCGGCTGGCCATTGCTGCGGCATAGGTAAAACCTCGGCGGCTGATGCTTATCGTGGGGCCTGAGCTTAGTGGCCCTTTGTTACGCAACGCAACCATTGCCTTGCGTCCTGACTGGCGCGACACTTGCGTGCCAATCAAGGAAGGAACGTGCTGTGAACCCCGTCGATACTCTGCGTTTGTTATCGCTTGCCGCCATTTGGGGCGCGAGCTTTCTGTTCATGCGTATCATTGCCCCGGTGATTGGCACAATCCCCACTGCTTTTTTCCGCGTATCGATTGCCGCGGTCGGCCTGTTGGTGATTCTCGGGCTGATGCGCATCAGCTGGGATTTCAAAGGAAAACTCAAAACCGTGATGCTGCTCGGAGTGATCAACTCCGGGATTCCGGCGACGCTCTATTCGGTGGCTGCGCAAGTGTTGCCGGCCGGTTATTCGGCGATTTTCAACGCCACCACCCCATTAATGGGCGTGCTGATCGGCGGTCTGTTCTTCCATGAAAAGCTCACCGCCGCCAAGCTTGGCGGCGTGTTCCTCGGGCTGTTTGGCGTGGGCATCCTGACCCGTGCCGGTCCGGTGGCGTTCGACAGGGAACTGCTGATGGGCGCCCTCGCCTGCCTGCTCGCCACGACCTGCTACGGTTTCGCCGGATTCCTCGCGCGCCGCTGGCTTGATCAGGCCGGTGGTCTCGACAGCCGCCTTTCGGCGCTGGGCAGCATGCTGGGCGCGACGTTGTTTCTGTTGCCGCTGTTCGGTTACAGCGTGATCAGCCAGCCACCGGAAAGCTGGGGCGGCTGGAGTGTCTGGTTGTCATTGCTCGGGTTGGGTCTGGGGTGCACCGCGTTTGCGTACATCATTTACTTCCGCTTGCTCAGCTCGGTTGGCCCGGTGAAGTCGATGACCGTGACCTTCATGATCCCGCCGTTCGGGGTGTTGTGGGGGGCGATGTTGCTGGATGAGCCGTTGTCGATGGCGCACATCTATGGCGGGGTGTTGATTGCGGCGGCGTTGTGGTTGGTATTGAAGACGGCGGTGGTGAAGCCGGTTGAGGCTGCTGCCCGGTAGTTTTGTGGTGTTGCTGATTACGCCTTCGCGAGCAAGCCCGCGATGGCGTCGGTTCAGACAACTACAGAGCTAACCACTGACATCGCCTCAATGCTCCAGGCCTTATTCAGGTTCAGGCTGATTTACGGAAAACGAACACCAGACCGACGATGATCAGCAGCATGCCGAGCATGCTCAATGCAGCCAGTCGATTACCAAAAATCAGGTAGTCCATCACCGCCGTCACCGCCGGCACCAGGTAAAACAGACTGGTGACATTGACCAGGTTGCCCCGGGCGATCAAGCGATACAGCAGCAAGGTTGCCAGCACCGACACCACCAATCCCATCCACAACACCGGCACGATGAAACCGGTGCTGTGGTCGAAATGAAAGGGCTGGAACGGCACGAAGACTCCGCAGAGCAACAGCCCCGCCAGGTACTGCACTGGCAGCGTGCCGAGTGGATTGTCGGTGATGCGCTTCTGCATGATCGAACCGAACGTCATGCTCGCCAGCGCCAGCAAACCGAAGAGCATACCGGCCAATGACATACCGGCCAGACCGATGCCCTGGTAAACCACCATGATCAACCCGGCCAAACCCAGTGCCAGACCAAACATTCTGCTGGTTGATCGCTGACGCTCCATGATCACCACCGTGAGAATGGGCTGCACGCCCATGATCGTGGCCATGACGCCGGGTGTGACTTTCAGGTCCAGGGCCAGCAGATAGAAAATCTGATAAGCCCCCAGCAACACCACGCCCGTGGCCATCGCATACACCATCGGCTTGCCGCCCTTGGGCAGCTTCAGCTTGAGCAACGGCACCAGCAGCACCAATCCGCAGATTGCGATAGCGAAGCGAATCAA
Organism: Pseudomonas rossensis; assembly: GCF_039888995.1. Classification (NCBI taxonomy): domain Bacteria; kingdom Pseudomonadati; phylum Pseudomonadota; class Gammaproteobacteria; order Pseudomonadales; family Pseudomonadaceae; genus Pseudomonas; species Pseudomonas rossensis. Next base: position 40,866 of record NZ_JBBWCB010000015.1, read on the forward strand.
CAGAAAAGCAAAGGGTGACGCGTGGGCCAGGCCCCATTTGGAGAAGATCGCCCCGCTGCTCCACAGCAGAACGAACAGGCTCGTGGACGCCGCCGCGAGCGCGGTGTTTTTCGAAAGGACAAACATGAATACCACCTGTAGTCAGGCAAAAAGCCAACTCAGCCGAAGCTGAAATTCAGTAGTTTTTTCAGGCGGGCACTTTTTAGTCGGGCATGGAAACAGCAGAAAAAAGCTGATCAGCCCGAGAAGCCAACGCCTGGCGGTGATACGACTGCGCACACCGGCGAGCTACTGACAGGTGGGGGGTAATGACTGATCTGCGCAGGCTGCTGATTCCCGCACGGCACGACGCCAGCGTTGACCGCTGAATCGACTACCGCGTTGATGAGGGAAACTGGCATGGGCTGATCTTTTTTGAAGGGTAAAAAGGCGGGTTGTAAAACACCGAGCGCCGACTATAACCAGCGGGTCACATGGATTGCAATGACCTGGACAAAGGGCAACGATCTGTAGCAGCTGGCGAGGCCTGCGTCCGATCGCGGCCCGAGCCGAACGCAGGCTTCGCCAGCTGCTACAAAAGAGGGTGTTTCGCTTGATATTTTTCTGTGTTCGGAATCACCCAAACAACCAATACCCCAACAAGGTCAATACCACCACCGCCAACACCGGTCGCAGCACACGGTAGGCCTTGGGATTGCGACGCTTCCACTGTTTGATCAAACCACTGAACTTGTCGCTGGAGTTCTTGCTCCATGCGTAAACATGGTTAATCCCGCCAACACGTTCATCATCAAGATTCTGCGGTGCAGTGGCGCGCCCCAAAAAGCCACTGACCCAGCGGTTGATGCGGGTCACTAGGCGGTTGCTCAGCGGTCGTTCGATGTCGCAAAAAAGGATAACCCGAGTCTTGTCGGTTTCATTCTTGACCCAATGCACGTAGGTTTCGTCGAACATCACGTCCTCGCCATCACGCCAGGCGTAGACCTGACCGTCGACGAAGATCCGGCAATCGTCGGAGTTCGGCGTCGACAGCCCCAGGTGATAACGCAGGGAACCGCCGAACGGATCACGGTGCGGGTTGAGGTGGCTGCCGCCTGGCAGCAACGCGAACATCGCGCCTTTGATGTTGGGAATGCTGCTGAGCAGTGCCACGGTTTTCGGGCACAGGGCTTCGGCCGATGGCAGTGGTTTGTCGTACCACTTGAGGTAAAAGCGCTTCCAGCCTTTCTTGAAGAACGAACCGAAGCCAGCGTCGTTGTTCCTTTCGGCGGCGCGGATGTAACCCTCGTCGAACAAATGCATCGCTTCGTCGCGGATGACTTCCCAGTTGTCCTTGAGCACATCCAGTTCCGGGAACTTGCTGCGGTCAAGATAGGGTTTGGATGGCACGCTGGAGAACAGGTACATCAAGGCGTTATAGGGCGCGAACAAAGCCGAGTGGTTGACGAACTGACGCAAGACCGGCAAACGCGCCTTGCCGCGCAAATGCACATAGAGAGTGCTGCCGAAGAACAGCAACAAAAGCGACGCCTTTGCGGCAAGGGAAACGGTCATTAACAACTCCTTGTTAGTAGACAACTTTGCACAACGCCATTTACCCGACGTGGCAGCCGGCCATGATAAACATTACCGGCCTCGGGAAGAACCCGTGTGTCTCAACATTCAGCGTTAAGGATTGCGCAATCAAGCACTTCTTAACATAAGGTTCCTGAAAGGGGGCTGACCTGAATCAACCCCTCCCACTGGATCAAAAATCGCAACGCCTATTGCTGATTCTCCTGCTCGGTAAACAGATCACTGAACAGCATGCTCGACAGGTAGCGTTCACCGGAGTCCGGCAGGATCACCACGATGGTCTTGCCCTGCATTTCCGGGGTTTCCGCCAGACGGACGGCCACCGCCATGGCGGCGCCGCAGGAAATGCCGCTCAAAATCCCTTCTTCCTGCATCAGGCGCAGGGCCATGGCCTTGGATTCTTCATCGCTGACCAACTCAACCCGATCGACCATCGACAGATCAAGATTCTTCGGCACAAAACCGGCACCAATACCCTGGATCTTGTGAGGGCTCGGCTTGATTTCTTCACCGGCCATTGCCTGGGTGATGACCGGCGACACCACTGGCTCCACCGCCACCGAAATAATCGGTTTACCCTGGGTAATCTTGATATACCGCGAAACCCCGGTAATGGTTCCACCCGTTCCGACGCCTGCCACCAGTACGTCGACTGCCCCGTCGGTGTCGTTCCAGATTTCCGGACCGGTCGTTTTTTCGTGGATGGCCGGGTTGGCCGGGTTTTCAAACTGTGACGGCATGAAGTAGGCAGTCGGGTCGCTGGCGACAATTTCAGCAGCCTTCTCGATTGCTCCTTTCATGCCCTTGGCCGGTTCGGTCAGTACCAGTTCGGCCCCCAGTGCCTTGAGCACTTTGCGTCGTTCGATACTCATGGACGCTGGCATGGTCAGCATCAGCTTGTAACCGCGAGCCGCAGCAACGAACGCCAGGCCGATACCGGTATTGCCTGAGGTCGGTTCGACAATGGTCATGCCAGACTTGAGTTTGCCGGTGCTTTCGGCGTCCCAGATCATGCTTGCACCGATCCGGCACTTGACCGAGTAACCGGGGTTACGCCCTTCGATCTTGGCCAGGATGGTCACGCCGCGCGGGGCGATACGGTTGATCTGCACCAGCGGTGTATTGCCGATGGAATGGGCGTTGTCAGCGAAAATACGGCTCATGGCTGGGTCCTTGTACAGCGTTGGATAAGCCATTCAAGGTATGCCTGTTGCCCGTGGTCGTCCAGTCAGTCGAACGTCCTGCAACCGGCGCAGTCAATGGTTTTACATCGCCAGAGATTTGCCATCATGAAACGCAGATACAGTTGGCCCCTGTGGACCCTCGCCGGCCTCGTTGTGCTGCTGATTGCCCTGCACATCGCCCTGCCCTACTTGGTGCGCGACTACCTGAATGACAAGCTGGCGGACATGGGGGACTACCGTGGCCAGATCACTGATGTGGACCTGGCCCTGTGGCGCGGTGCGTACAAAATCAACGGGCTGCAAATCGTCAAGGTCGACGGCAAGGTCCCGGTGCCTTTCGTCAACGCGCCGCTGATAGACCTCTCGGTCAGTTGGCACTCGCTCTGGTACGACCACGCGGTCGTGGCCGAGGTGCAGTTCTTCAAACCTGAGGTGAACTTCGTCGACGGTGGCGCCAACAAGAAAAATTCCCAAACAGGTGAGGGCACCGACTGGCGTGCCCAATTGAGCAAACTGGCGCCGATCACCTTGAACGAAGTGCGGATCTACGATGGCAAGATCAGTTTCCGCAACTTCAACTCCAAGCCCCCTGTGAACATGAACGCCACTCAGGTCAACGCCAACATCTACAACCTGACCAACGTCGTCGACACGAAAGGTAAACGTGACGCTCGTTTCGAAGGCAAGGCGCTGCTGCTCGGGCACGCCCCACTGGAAACCACCGCCACCTTCGACCCGTTGAGCAACTTTGAAGATTTCGAGTTCCGCCTGCGGGTCAAAGACATCGAACTCAAACGCATGAACGACTTCGCGTCGGCCTATGGCAAGTTCGACTTCAATTCAGGTCACGGTGATGTGGTCATTGAAGCGCAGGCTAAAAAAGCGCAATTAACGGGTTACATCAAACCACTGCTGAAAGACGTCGACGTGTTCAATTGGCAGCAGGACGTAGAGAACAAGGACAAAGGGATTTTCCGCTCCATTTGGGAGGCCATCGTCGGCGGCTCCGAAACGGTGCTGAAAAACCAGGGCAAGAACCAGTTTGCGACTCGCGTGAAACTGAGCGGCAATGTGCATCGCCGAGATATCAGCGCATTCGAGGCTTTTTTGCAGATTTTACGCAACGGCTTCATCCAGGCGTTCAATGCCCAATACGAACGGCCCAAGCCGGATGCGGACTGAGTCACCAAGTGACGCCCCATTCAGAGACTGAATAAGCCGTCTGCGTTCACAGTCGACCGGGCACCGCGTTATAGTCGGGTACTACAATTATTGCGCCCCGCCCTGCCTCGTTCAGGTCGGCATTACCGTTCGAGGATTAGCAGATGAAGTTCGAAGGCACCCCGGCCTACGTCGCCACCGATGACCTGAAGCTGGCGGTCAACGCCGCCATCACTCTGGAGCGCCCGCTGCTGGTCAAGGGCGAGCCGGGCACCGGTAAAACCATGCTCGCCGAGCAACTGGCCGAGTCCTTTGGCGCCAAACTGATCACCTGGCACATCAAGTCCACGACCAAGGCGCATCAGGGCCTGTACGAGTACGACGCAGTCAGCCGCCTGCGCGACTCGCAACTGGGCACAGAGAAAGTCCATGACGTTCGCAACTACCTGAAAAAGGGCAAGCTCTGGGAAGCCTTCGAATCCGAAGAGCGGGTGATCCTGCTGATCGACGAAATCGACAAGGCCGACATCGAATTCCCGAACGACTTGCTGCAAGAACTCGACAAGATGGAGTTCTACGTTTACGAGATCGACGAGACCATCAAGGCCAAGAAACGCCCGATCATCATCATTACCTCCAACAACGAGAAAGAACTGCCGGACGCCTTCCTGCGCCGCTGCTTCTTCCACTACATCGCCTTCCCCGACCGCGTCACGCTGCAAAAAATCGTCGACGTGCATTACCCGAACATCAAGAAAGACCTGGTCAGCGAAGCGCTGGACGTGTTCTTCGACGTGCGCAAGGTACCGGGCCTGAAGAAGAAGCCATCGACCTCCGAACTGGTGGACTGGCTGAAACTGCTGATGGCCGACAACATCGGTGAAGCAGTACTGCGCGAACGCGATCCGACCAAAGCGATTCCGCCGCTGGCAGGCGCTTTGGTGAAGAACGAACAGGACGTGCAGTTGCTTGAGCGTCTGGCGTTCATGAGCCGTCGCGGCACTCGATAAGGGCAAACGCCATGCTGCTCAACCTGTTCAATGAAATGCGCGCAGCCAAAGTACCGGTCTCGGTGCGCGAACTGCTGGACCTGATCAACGCGCTTAAACAGCGCGTGACCTTCGCCGACATGGACGAGTTTTATTACCTGTCCCGGGCGATTCTGGTGAAGGACGAAAAGCATTTCGACAAGTTCGACCGGGCGTTTGGTGCTTACTTCAATGGCCTGGAAAAACTCGACGATCACCTTCAGGCCTTGATCCCGGAAGACTGGTTGCGCAAGGAATTCGAGCGTTCGCTGACCGACGAAGAGCGGGCGGCGATCCAGTCCCTCGGCGGCCTGGACAAGCTGATCGAAGAGTTCAAGAAACGCCTCGAAGAACAGAAAGAACGCCATGCCGGCGGTAACAAGTGGATCGGCACCGGCGGCACCAGCCCGTTCGGCTCCGGCGGCTTCAACCCGGAAGGCATTCGCGTCGGCGATGCCGGCAAACGCCAGGGCAAAGCGGTCAAGGTCTGGGATCAGCGCGAGTACAAGAACCTCGACGATTCGGTGGAGCTGGGCACGCGCAACATCAAGGTCGCCCTGCGCCGGTTGCGCAAATTCGCGCGCCAGGGCGCGGCGGAAGAACTGGACATCGATGGCACCATCGACCACACCGCGCGCGATGCCGGGCTGCTGAACATCCAGATGCGTCCGGAGCGGCGCAACACCGTCAAGCTGTTGCTTCTGTTCGACATCGGCGGCTCGATGGACGCCCACGTGAAGATCTGCGAAGAGCTGTTCTCGGCCTGCAAGACCGAGTTCAAACACCTGGAGTATTTCTACTTCCACAACTTCGTTTATGAATCGGTGTGGAAGAACAACATGCGCCGAACGTCCGAGCGCACGTCGACCCAGGATCTGCTGCACAAATACGGCGCCGACTACAAAGTGATCTTCATCGGTGACGCCGCCATGGCGCCGTACGAAATCACCCAGGCCGGCGGCAGCGTCGAGCACTGGAACGAAGAAGCGGGTTATGTGTGGATGCAGCGGTTCATGGAGAAGTACAAGAAGGTCATCTGGATCAACCCGTATCCGAAAGATACGTGGGGCTATACGTCTTCGACCAACATCGTGCGGGACTTGATTAACGACCAGATGTATCCGCTGACGTTGCGGGGTTTGGAAGAAGGGATGCGGTTTCTTTCCAAATAATCTTCGGTGTCTGGTCTGACGCTATCGCGAGCAAGCTCGCTCCCACAATGGATTTGGTCGTACACAAGGAATGTGTTCGCCAGAGATCAAACTGTGGGAGCGAGCTTGCTCGCGATGCTTTTAGCGGTTGACGAATCGTTGAAGATATTCGACCTGCTCCCGATGTGCCACATCCTGCACCACCGGCCGCAACCGCACCGTTGCCCCCGGCAGACACTGCGCCAGTCGCGCCAGCGCCAACGGCGTCAACGCCCCCAATCGCGGATAACCACCAATGGTCTGCCGATCATTGAGCAACACAATCGGCTGCCCGTCCGGCGGTACCTGAACCGCACCCAGCGGGATGCCTTCGGAAATCATCGGCTTACCCTGATACTGCAACGCCGTTCCCAGCAAGCGGATCCCCATCCGGTCGGCACGGCTGTCGAGGGTCCAGATGCTGTTGAACGCGTCAAACGAACTCTGTCCACTGAACTCGCCGATCTGGGCACCGAGCACCAGGTCCAGTGGCGCGTTGAGTTTGAAATCCGGCACCTGTTCGCGCGCCAATTCCCGCAGCAGGAGCAGCGAGCTGCCCGAGTAGCTCAACTGCGCATCTTTGGCCAACGCCCGGCCCATGCCATCCAGCCCGCCGAGTTCCTCACGGACCACCGTTGCGCTGCTGCCCAACACCTTTGGCGCATCAAATCCGCCCGGGGCCGCCAAATAAGCCCGGGCCCCAAGCAGCGGTTGAGTGAATTGCAATTGCTGACCTTTGTTCAGCCTGAAACTGCGCCACGGTGCCAACGCCTCGCCATCCACCTGCGCCCCCAGATCCGCCCCGGCCAACGCCAGCACGCAATCCTCTTCGGCAACGACGGTGAACCCGCCCAGGGTGATTTCAATCACCGGTGCATCCAGGCCATTGCCCAGCAACCAATTAGCCCACGACATCGATTGCCAATCCGCCGCCCCGCCCTGGGTCACGCCCAGATGCCGCACGCCGAAACGACCAGCGTCCTGCAACAGGCACAGCGGTGTACTCGCTTCTATTGATAGACGGCTCATGCCTGCGCCTCCAACGGCGTGTCATCACCGCCCAGATTGATGAATTCGGCATGGCTGACGGCTTCGAAACGCACCGTGTCGCCTGGTTGCATCAGGCTGTAGCCGTCGCGTTCGCGGTCGAACAATTTGGCCGGGGTGCGGCCGATCAGATTCCAGCCACCGGGGGACACCACCGGGTAAGCGGCCGTTTGGCGTTCAGCGATGCCGACACTTCCAGCAGCCACTTTTTTACGCGGAGTGTTCAGACGCGGCGCCGCCAGCGCTTCGTCCACCAACCCCATGAAGGCGAAACCCGGCGCGAAACCCAAGGCGAACACCTGATACTCGCGCTCGCTGTGGCGGCGGATCACTTCATCCACGGCCAATCCGCTGCGCTGGGACAACAGGCTCAACTCCGGGCCAACGCTCAAGTCATACCAGACCGGCAACACATGACATTTGCCGCGGGTGCAGGCGTTGGGCGACAGATCGATCAAGGCCTCAGCGATCAGCTCCCGCGCTTGAGCCGGACTCAACGCGGTCAGATCGTAATGCACCATCAACGTCGTATAGGACGGCACCAGATCGATCAGATGCCCGGCGAATGCAGCACGCAGACTTCCACTGGCTGCAAGCATCCACGGCATGTTGGCCTCGCTGATCTCATCAAACAAACGGACCATCAAGCAATCCAGCGCCACCACTTCTACCCGCAGGTTCATGGCGCGCTCTGCTGATCAAGTGCTTCGCGAATACGCCGCACGGCGGCTACCGAACTGGCATTGTCGCCGTGTACGCAAAGGGTGTTGGCCTGCAAGTGCAAGGCACTGCCATCGCTGGCCGTGAGGTTGCCGCCGCGGGCAATGGTCAGCGCCTGCTCGATGATTGTTTCGGGATCGTGATGCACTGCGCCCGGCAGTTGCCGCGAGACCAGCATTCCCGCACTGTCGTAAGCGCGATCGGCGAAGGCTTCGAACCACAGGGTCACGCCGTATTCATCGCCCAACTGCTGGGCGGCGCTGTTGTCGCGAGTGGCCATCAACATCAGCGGCAACTCACGATCATAGGACGCCACAGCCTGAAGCACTGCGCGCAATTGCGCCGGGTTGGCCATCATGTCGTTGTACATCGCGCCGTGCGGCTTGACGTAACTCACCCGCCCACCCTGAGCCCGGCAAATGCCGTCGAGAGCGCCGATCTGGTAATGCACAATGTCCTGAAGTTCCTGGGCGGTATAGGCCATGGAACGGCGGCCGAAGCCGACCAGATCCTGATACGCCGGATGTGCGCCGATCTGCACGCCGTTGCTCAAGGCCAGGCTGACGGTCTTGCGCATGATGCTCGGGTCGCCGGCATGGAAACCGCAGGCGATGTTGGCGCAATCGATGAAGGGCATGACCTCGGCGTCCAGACCCATGGTCCAGTTGCCGAAACTCTCGCCGATGTCGCAGTTCAATAGCAGGCGGTTCACGGTGAACACTCCTGTAGGTTTGATTCTTTTTAGCTGTAGGCATTTGCCCGTAGATTATCAGCTACTCGGCTTCAAGTTGCTTGCCACGGGTTTCCGGCAGGCTCAGGGCCGCAAGGATCACCACCCCATAGGACACCGCCGCAAAAGCACCGATGCCTACGCTCAATGGCACCGTCTGGCTCATCAAGCCGATCAACAGCGGGAACAACGCCGCCAGCGCCCGGCCAATGTTGTAGCAAAAGCCCTGGCCCGAACCGCGAATCCGCGTCGGAAACAGTTCAGTCAGAAATGCGCCCATGCCACTGAAAATCCCCGAGGCGAAGAAGCCCAAAGGAAAGCCCAGCCAGAGCATCACGCCATTGCTGACCGGCAATTGGGTGTAGAGCAGAACAATGGTGAACGAGCCGACCGCGAACAGAATGAAGTTCTTTTTACGCCCGAGGATGTCAGTCAAATACGCGCTGATGACGTAACCGACGTAGGAACCGACGATCACCATCGCCAGATAACCGCCCGTACCGAGTACGCTCAAACCGCGTTCGTTCTTCAGAAAGGTCGGCAACCAGGAGGTGATCGCGTAGTAACCGCCCAGAGCACCGGTGGTCAGCACCGAAGCACGAATCGTGGTGAAAAGGATACCGGGAGCGAATATCTCGTAGAATTTTGCCGGATTGCTGGGTTCTTGCTTAGCCTTGGCTTCGCGATAGATTTCCGGGTCCTTGACCAGCCGACGGACGAAGATCACAAAAATCGCCGGCACGATGCCAAGGATGAACAATGCGCGCCAGGCGTCTTCCGGTGGCATCACCGAGAACAGCAACGCATACAAAATCGCCGTCAGCCCCCAACCCAGCGCCCAGCCCGATTGCACCATACCCACCGCTTTGCCGCGGTCCTTGGCGCGAATCACTTCACCCATCAACACCGCACCAGCGGTCCATTCGCCGCCGAAACCGAAGCCCATCAGCGTGCGGCTGATCAGCAGTTGTTCGTAGTTTTGGGCGAAGCCGCAAAGGAAGGTGAAAAAGGCGAACCACAGCACGGTGAGTTGCAAGGTGCGTACGCGACCGATGCGGTCGGACAGAATCCCTGCCACCCAACCGCCAATGGCCGAGGCGATCAAGGTGCTGGTGTGAATCAGCCCGGCCTCGCCGGTGGTGATGCCCCACATCGCAATCAGGGTCGGCACCACGAAGCTGAGCATCTGCGTGTCCATGCCGTCCAGGCCATAGCCGATCTTGCAGCTCCAGAAGGTGCGACGTTCCTGCTGATTGATGTTGCGGTACCAGTCGAAAGGTCCCGGGCGAGCCGTGGCTTTGGGGATGTCGAGCGTGTCGGGCGCACTCATGGCAAATCTCCGCGCTAATTTTTATTGGTATTGTTCTGAGCCCCGACGACGCCTATCGTGGGAACCGGATGGCCTGATTTTTGGGCTGCCGGCCCTGCTGCGTCCAACTAATAAAAACCCGCCCTAGACATAAGAAAAACTTGTCCTTATGAACCTGAAGTTTCTCGAGACCTTTGTCTGGGTCGCCCGACTCAAGAGTTTTCGCCTGACGGCAGACAAGCTCTTCACCACCCAGGCGTCAATTTCCAGCCGCATTGCCGTGCTCGAAGGCGAGCTCGGGGTGAAGCTGTTCCTGCGCGATTCACGTGGCGTGAGCCTGACGCCCGAAGGCTTGAAAGTGCTCGAGTACGCCGAGCAAATGATGGACACCATGCAAGCCCTCAAGCAGTCGATCGAAACCCGTTCGAGCAAGGTCGGACGAGTCCGCATCGGCGTGATGGACACGGTCATCCATACCTGGTTGAGCCCGTTGGTGGCGCAAATGATGGATCACTATCCGCTGGTGGAAATCGAGTTAGTGGCCGATACCGCGCTCAACCTCTGCGATCAGCTGCAAAAAGGCTTTCTCGATCTGATCCTGCAAACCGACCTGTTGCGTCAGGAAAGTGTGCGCAGCCTTGAGCTGGCCAGTCACCCGATGGGCTGGATTGTGGCTACTAACTCGATCTACAACCGCGAGTATTCAGGCATTGCCGACCTGGCGCGGGAACGGATCATTACCTATTCGAAAAACTCTCATCCGCATCAGGAGATTCTCGCCCTGATGCAGGCCAACGGCATCATGACGCCACGGTTGAACTGCGTGAACTCGGTATCGGCGATCACCCGGTTGCTGCGGGACGGCTTCGGTATTGGCGCGCTGCCGCCGGTGCTGGTGGCCGAGGAACTGGCGCGGGGGGAATTGACCTTGCTGGCCATCGATCAAAGGCCACCGAATTTGCAGGTGGTGGTGTCGTGGCGGGTTGGCGTGGAGTGGGTCGAGGAGATTGTTTCGTTGTGTCAGCAGGTGCTGGACGGGTATGCGAAGAAGGTGGGCGAGCACTACATCGTCCTCGCGCGCTAACTTTGTAGCAGCTGGCGAAGCCTGCGTTCGGCTGCGAAGCAGTCGTCAATTCAGCCAGCTCGGTTTACCTGAAACACCGCGGTGCCTGATTTCGCGACTGCTTCGCAGCCGAACGCAGGCTTCGCCAGCTGCTACAGGTCGGTGGCGCTCATTAAAGACCGCGCACATCCCGATCTTCGATCGGCCGGCTCTGGCGCAGGCGTTTGCCGCCCAGCACCACCCAGTCGATCAGCCGGAACAGGCATTCAATGCCGAACGACAACAGCAACGCCCCGCTCATGCCCCAGATCATCGCTTCCGGCGTCAGCAGAATCTGGTAGCTGTAGCCGTTCCAGGTTTCCTTGCGAATATCCGGGTCGGCCGCCAGCGCAACCTGCAGGAAGCGGATGTACCACGGGCCCTGCATGGCCTGGAACTGTTTATCGAGGGCCAGTTGACGGGTCAGCAAGGTGTTCAAGCTGTCGGCGTCGCTGCGAAAGATCGGATCTTCGCTGGCGCGGTAATGGGCCACCAACGCCTGCATGTCACCCTTGAAGAACTGATTCGCCGTGCCCTGAAAACCGCTCAGACCGGTCTGCGCCTCAATCAGATGCGCTTCTACCCGTTTGGCATAATCGCTGATGAACCCCGGCACCTGGACACCGATCAACAGGCCCGCCGCAAACAACACCAGCCGTAGGTAACTGAGCAACATGAGGGGGAATCCTTATTCGGTCTTGCCCTGGCTGACGCATTCACCGCGTCGCCAGAGGCTCCATTGGCCCGGTTCGTAGCGGGTCCAGGTTTCGTTTTCGGTCAAGGGTTCGGTGGCGATCACCGTGACCACGTCGTTGGGCGTGGTTTCGGCCTGGAAATCGACGATCACATCGACGTCCTTCAAACGTGCCGGACCGAATGGTGCGCGACGGGTGATTTGCGCCAGTTTGGTCGAGCAATAGCAGAACAACCAGTCGCCATCGCTGAGCAGGCAGTTGAACACGCCTTTGCTACGGTACTCGGCGCAGGCGGCCACCAGGTCTGGCAGCAGCTCTTCGACCTCTACCGGTTCCGGGAACGCTGCGCGCACGCGGTTGAGCAAATCGCAGAACGCCGCTTCGCTGTCGGTATCGCCGACAGGGCGGTAAAAACTCTTGATCGGTTGAAACTCCGCGAGCTGGCCGTTGTGGGCGAAACACCAGTTGCGGCCCCACAGCTCACGCACGAACGGATGGGTGTTGGACAGGCAGACCTTGCCGACGTTGGCCTGACGGATGTGCCCGATCACCACTTCGCTCTTGATCGGATAGCGTTGCACCAGGTTCGCGACCTCGGACTCACTGCTCGCCGCCGGGTCCTGAAACAGGCGCAGGCCACGGCCCTCGTAAAAGGCGATGCCCCAGCCGTCACGGTGCGGGCCCGTGCGGCCGCCGCGCTGCATCAGCCCGGTGAAGCTGAACACGATATCGGTCGGCACATTGGCGCTCATGCCCAATAACTCACACATGCTCGGATTCTCGCTGAAAGGCAGGGGCAAGGTTACAGACGCGGTTCGACCCGCAATCGCTGAGGGTTGCTTGGTACCGGTGGACGACCGTAACGATCATCGCCCGCACCGCCGAAAGGATGATCCTCTTCAGGGTCATCGGCCCGGGCCGCAGCCTTGGCAGCGGCAGCCTGTTCCTTGCGAGCGTTGGACGCACGTTCGACAGGGAAACGGATCGCCACGAATACCAGGTAGATACCGAAGGCGATCATGCCGTACATGAACAGGTCGGAAACCGCCCGCCAGGCGTTGTTGCCGACCTTGAACAATAGATCAAGGGCAGTGATGGCGATGGCCGGAGCGACCTTTTCCTTTACCGGGTCGATGATGGTCGGGCTGAACAGCAACACGGCAACCAATAGCCGCAGCGGCTCACGCAGCCAGCGCCACATCCAGCGGGTGATACGCATCCACACCAACAGGCAGCCCAAAGCGGCGAAGGCGTAGAGGCCCCAAGCGATCAGATAGTCGTTCTCGGTCATGGTGTCCATGGCAAGGCAGGCAAAGAGGCGCTTATAGTAACGACTTTTCGCACGTCAGGCTTGCCCGCCGTCTGCGAACCCCATTTCGTAAAATGCTCGAGAGTCCTTCATGCCCCTATCCGTCAACGTTTCCGACGCTCCCATTGCCCACAAGGCCGAAGGCGACGACCCGTATGCCTGGCTGCAGGAGCGCGACACCGACGCGGTGCTCGACTACCTGAAAGCGGAAAACCGCTACCAAGAGGCGCAAACCGCCGATCAGGCCGGGTTGCGTGAAACCCTGTTCGAAGAGATCAAGGCCCGGATTCTCGAAACCGACCTGTCCTTGCCCTCCCCCTGGGGTCCGTACCTGTATTACACGCGCACCACGGCGGGTGATGAATACGCCCGTCACTACCGCTGCCCACGCCCGGCCGATGACAGCCTGCAGCTCGATGAAAGCCAGGAACAGCTGCTGCTGGACCCGAATGCACTGGCCAAAGGCGGCTTCTTTTCCCTGGGCGCCTTCAGTATCAGCCCGGACCACCAGCGTCTGGCCTACAGCATCGACGCCACGGGCGATGAGATTTACACGCTGTTCGTGAAGGAATTGTCCAACGGCCGTGTCAGCGAACTGGAATTCCAGGACTGCGACGGCAGCATGACTTGGGCCAATGACAGCCTGACGCTGTTCTTCGGTGAGCTGGACGAGACCCATCGCCCACACAAACTGTTCCGCTATCGGCTGGACGGTACGGCGGCCGAAGAAGTGTTCCATGAGCCGGACGGTCGATTCTTCATGCATTGCTACCGCTCCAGTTCCGAGCAGCAATTGCTGCTGTCCCTGGGCAGCAAAACCACCAGCGAAGTCTGGGTGCTTGACGCGTTCCAGCCGCAGCAGGCTTTTACCTGCATCGCACCGAGGGTTGAAGACCATGAGTACGACGTCGACCACGGCGCGCTCGACGGTCAATGGACCTGGTTCATTCGCACCAATCGCGACGGCATCAACTTTGCCCTGTACCACGCCGTAGACACCGGCGTGGCGCCGACCGAGGCCGACTGGCAGAACCTGGTCCCGCACAGCGACACGGTGATGATCGAAGGCATGAGCCTGAATGCCGGTGCCCTGACCCTGAGCCTGCGTGAAGGTGGCTTGCCTATCATCGAAGTTCATCCGCAAGACCTGCCGAGCTACCGTGTGCAATTACCGGATGCGGCCTACAGCCTTCACGTGCAGAACAGCCTGGAATTCGTCAGCGACAGGATCCGTCTGCGCTACGAAGCCTTGAACCGTCCGGCGCAAATCCGCCAACTGATGTTGGGCAGCGGCGAGCAGAAAGTCCTCAAGGAAACACCGGTGCTCGGTCCGTTCGACGCAGATGCCTACGTCAGTCAGCGTCTGTGGGCGACCGCACCTGACGGTACGAAAGTGCCAATCAGCCTCGTCGTCAAACGCGAAGCCCTCGGCAAGCCGACGCCGCTTTATATGTACGGCTATGGCGCTTACGGCGAAAGCCTCGACCCGTGGTTCTCCCACGCCCGCTTGAGTCTGCTGGATCGTGGCGTGGCGTTCGCCATCGCTCACGTGCGTGGCGGCGGTGAACTGGGCGAAGCCTGGTATCGCGCCGGCAAGCAGGAACACAAACACAACACCTTCAGCGACTTTATCGCCTGCACCGAACACCTGATCGCCAATGGCTTCACCACATCACAGCAATTGGCGATCAGCGGTGGCAGCGCCGGCGGTCTGCTGATCGGCGCGGTGCTCAATCAGCGGCCGGAGCTGTTCGGTGCGGCGATTGCCGAAGTGCCGTTCGTCGACGTGCTGAACACCATGCTCGACCCGGATCTGCCGTTGACCGTCACCGAATACGACGAGTGGGGCAATCCCGAAGAACCGGACGTCTATGATCGGATCAAGGCCTACGCCCCGTACGAAAATGTCACCGCGCAAGCCTATCCGGCGACCCTGGTGATCGCCGGCTACAACGACAGTCGCGTGCAGTACTGGGAAGCAGCCAAGTGGGTGGCGAAATTACGCGCGACCAAAACTGACACCAATCCTCTGCTGCTCAAGACCGAATTGGGTGCCGGGCATGGCGGGATGAGCGGTCGTTATCAGGGATTGCGTGACGTAGCACTCGAATACGCATTTGTTTTCAAGGTTTTGGGCATCGCCTGAGGAACTTGGCCCGGCGTGTCGGTCTTAACACCGAACACCGGGCTGACGCGGCTCCCTGTAGCAGCTGGCGAAGCCTGCGTTCGGCTGCGAAGCAGTCGCAAAATCGGCCAACGCGGTTCGTCAGATAAACCGAGAACGCCGGATTAACGATTGCTTCGCAGCCGAACGCAGCCTTCGGCAGCTGCTATAGAGAATCGCGACATTCTCGCCAGACCGGAACAGCAACAGACACAAGAAAAAGACCGTGACGACATGTCAGAACCGACCTTACTGAACAACGAAATTCGCGACTGGCTGATGGACTGTGGCCTGTTCGATCAACTGCTGCCGGCGGACTTCGCCGCGGCCTCGGGTTATTTCAGCATCAGCACCATTGCTCAGGGCGAAGAGATTTTCCATGAGGGTGATGCCGGCAGCTTCATGTGCATCATCCACACCGGCCAGGTGGCGGTGCAGAAAACCAACAGCGAAGGGCACTTGGTGACCATGGCAACGTTGCGCAGCGGTCGGGCGTTCGGCGAAATGGCCGTACTCGACGGCGAACGCCGCTCGGCCAGTTGTGTGGCCGCAAGCAATTGCCAGTTGCTCAATCTGGGCAAGGACTCGATGGAAAAGATGCTCAACGATGCGCCGAAAATCGCCGCCAAAATCATCCGCGCCCTCGCCGTCTCCCTCTCCAAACGCTTGCGCATGGCCGATGGGCAACTGCTCTCGCAGCAGGTTTAACCGCCGGGTGACTTGGCTTTCGACGGGTTTTGCTCCAGCCCCGGCAGTGGCTGGTCCTTGGTGGGCGGGCTAGGCATTTCAATGGGCACCAACGGCGGACCGCCACTGCCGGGGCCGACCTTGGGTGCGCTGGTCGGGGTGATTTGCGGGTACGGTGTAGGGGTCGCGGTGCCGGGCGAACCGGGCAGCGGCGCAGGGCTGGCCGGAATGGTTTGCAACTGCTGGGCCTGCACTGCAGTAATCGAGAGCGCGGCCAAGGCAATGACCGTTAGAATGGTGCGCTTCATCAATGGCTCCGTTGGCCTTGTTGTCTTTTTGCAGGCTACTCCCAACTGCGCGTGTTTGCCTTCCCCCTCTTATGCCAATTTCTCCTCAAGTGAGTCCCATGAAACGTTTCGTTCTGCTCGACACCACTCCAATTCCTGAAAATGGCGGTGCCTTGTGCCTGTTCGAATACGGCGAGGATTTTGTCATCAAGATCCAGGGCGGCGACGGCGGGCAACTGATGAACACCCGCATGCACGGCTCGGAAGACGCTCTTGCGGAGATCCCGTGCCGTAAAGTGGCTGGCCGGCCGAATTCGCGCGTGCTGATCGGCGGCCTGGGCATGGGCTTCACCCTCGCCTCGGCCCTCAAGCATCTGGGCAAGACCGCTGAAGTGGTGGTCGCCGAACTGGTGCCGGGCGTGGTGGAGTGGAACCGTGGACCGCTGGGCGAGAAAGCCGGGAACCCGTTGCTCGACCCGCGCACGGTCATTCGCATGGAAGACGTGGCCAAAGTCCTGCAGGCAGAGCCACAAGGTTTCGACGCGATCATGCTCGACGTCGATAACGGCCCCGAAGGCCTGACCCAGAAGGCCAACAGCTGGCTCTACTCCGCCGGCGGCCTGAGCGCCTGCGCCAAGGCGCTGCGGCCCAAAGGGGTGCTGGCCGTATGGTCCGCGAGCGCTGACCGACAGTTTTCCGACAAACTGAAGAAGGCCGGCTTCAAGGCCGAGGAAGTCCAGGTCTTCGCCCACGGCAACAAAGGCACCCGCCACACCATCTGGATTGCCGAGAAGCTCAAGGGCTGAGCTAAACTGCGATTAATACCGTCATTAGTCTTTTTACAAAGGTGAACCCATGAGTTCGTCAACACCTCCGACCAACACGTCGAAACTGGACCGCATCCTTGCCGACAACCAGCGCGACAAGGAAATGGGTTACCGCGACAAGGCCCTGAAAATGTACCCGCACGTGTGCGGTCGCTGCGCCCGTGAGTTTTCCGGCAAGCGCCTGAGCGAACTGACCGTGCACCACCGCGACCACAACCACGACAACAACCCTCAGGACGGCTCGAACTGGGAACTGTTGTGCCTGTATTGCCACGACAACGAACACTCGCGGTACACCGATCAACAGTATTTCGGTGAAGGCTCGCTGAGCTCGCCGAAAATCGCCAAGGCGACCCACAACCCGTTTGCGGCGTTGGCCGGCCTGATGAAGAAAGACGAGTAATATCTTCAGCGCCTGACCTGGCCTCATCGCGAGCAAGCTCGCTCCCACAGTTGATTTGCGGCGATCACGAATATTGCATGCACCGACAATCCCTGTGGGAGCGAGCTTGCTCGCGATAGCGGTCACCCATGCACCACCAATCTCCAAACCAAACACCCCTCCCCCAATCCCCGTATAATCGCCGTTTTTTCCCCGAAGGCACCCGCTCGTGGCAGACAAACGGTACAGCTGCATTGGTTTGTATAACCCCAAATCACCGGAGAACGTCGGTTCGGTGATGCGCGCCGCTGGCTGTTATGGCGTGGCGTCCGTGTTCTACACCGGCAAACGCTATGAACGCGCCGCCGACTTCGTCACCGACACCAAGCGCGTCCACTACGACATTCCGCTGATCGGCATCGACGACCTGAAAAAAATCCTGCCGCTGGGCTGCGTTCCGGTCGCAGTGGAACTGGTGGACGGCGCCCGTTCGCTGCCGGAATACACGCACCCGGACCGCGCGCTATACATCTTCGGCCCGGAAGACGGCTCGCTGGATAAAGAGATTCGCGACTGGTGCGAAGACGTGGTCTACATCCCGACCACCGGCTGCATGAACCTGGCGGCCACCGTCAACGTCGTGCTCTATGACCGCCTGTCCAAGGGACTCAACACCCGCTCCGGGGCGAAATTTCGCTGATTCACCGCACATCCGATGGAACAAGCCGCCCGCCTCGGCAGTCAGCTTAATTATCTATTCTTGAAGCAGTCATTCCAGCCAGGAGACAGATCATGAGCGAACTCAGTCGCGTAGAACGCATCGAATCCACCCCGTTCCAGACTCACACTGAGCAGAACGTGCAGGGTTGGGAACGTATCGGTTCCCTGGCCGGCGGCGTGGTGATGGTCAGCAAGGGCCTGCGTCGCGGTGGTGTGTTCGGGTTGATTCAAGTGGTGATCGGCGGTGTGGCCCTGGCGCGTGGTATTACCGGGCACAGTTCGGCGAAAAGCCTGCTGGAGAAAAGCCGTCAGGACATGAACAACGTGCGGGCGAAGATTCAGCGGGCGGGTGAAGAGCTGAACCGGTTGAAGGCGAATGCCGAAGCAGCGACCAGTACCGCTACCGTGACCGGTAATGATTCGTTGCAGTCGCCTAAAACCGGAGTCTGATCCGAAAGATGTAGTGAGGCTTAGGGCCTCTTCGCGGGCAAGCCCGCTCCCACAGGGTTATGCGGCGCGCACAACATTTGTGATCACCGCCAATCACTGTGGGAGCGGGCTTGCCCGCGATGCGGTGTTACTGAAGCAACTCGGTATCGAGGACTTTGGAAGACTCGCCAATAACGCTTTCGGCAAGCTGAACAAATTCCTTGGTATCTACGCTTTCCAGATGCATCGCCCCGCGCAACACATCATCCAGCGAACGCTTGTTGCGGGTCTTCAGGCGAATCTCGCGATCCAGTTCCTGCAATAACACGACCGCTTTCGACACCTGCGCCGGGCTGACCTGCTCACCGCGCAATGTGCTGACCTTCTGGCTGTCCTTGGCCAACTTCTTCTGCAAAGTCTCATACCGCTCATCACTCATGCCGCCAGCGCGGCGCACCAGTTCGATGGCGTAATACTCGGCAAATCCTTCGCTGATCCAGTCACTGCGCTGCTGATCGTTGATCCGCCCGAACACCTGCGCCAATTCCCGCACCAGCGCACTGCTGCCGCTTTCGCTGACCAGCGGTAGACGCGTGTTCAGATAGATCGATTCGCGCGCGCCCAGACTGCCACGCCACATCGGGTCGTTGGCGCCGACAATCAGCAGTTTGACGGGATGACGAGGATACACCGCCTGCACTTGCGGCCAGACAAAGGTCAGCAGCGTCAGCACATCCATGCGGCGCATGCCCTGGCCCTGCGGTGAGGCGACGGTGACCTCGGTTTCCCCAAGCCGCGTGCGACGGCTACCGAGGTGGCCGGCGAGCATCCAGCCCGTGGGCCGGTCGAACAAGCGAGAAACGTTATCGACCCGGAATTTGTTCTTGCCGATTCGCGGCCAGGCAGTTTCGACGCTTTTCCAGCCGGTGGGCAATTCGAATTCAAGGCGTGAAACCAGCTCAATGCCGTCCTGCTGATCGAGTTTGGCCGCCGGTACCAGATCGTCGCCGCGCATCAGCGCCCAAGTTGGCGTCATGCGCGTATCGAAGCTGCCGCTCTTGCGCCCGTGGCTGATGCGTACGCGGTAGGTCAGGCTGGCCTTGTCGGCGGCCGGACGCCAGACACCACGGGCCTGCTTGCCCGGCGTGAGCTGCCATTGGCCATCGGCGTTGAAATCGCTGTAGTGGCTGCCATCGCCCAGGTCGAAATCCAGACTGCGCACCGCCGAACCCTGAGCCAGAGTCATCCGCACTTCGGCCTGATCGCTTTGCGGCAACAGGCGCACGTGGTAATCCAGATCAACCTTCTTCGCCGCCCACGCGGGCGACCCCAGGACTAATAGTCCAAGGGTCAACGCCAGCCGCAATCCCACAGCCATACACACTCCTTCGTGAAACGTTAATACGCTTGGCGTTTAACCCGCCCGGAAAATCAGATGGTCTTCCCAATCGTCTTCGGCCACGCTGCCTTCGGCGAGCATGCGCCCGGACTGGGAAATTCGCTCGTGGTGCACCGCATCGCGATCACCGCACACCAGATGGTGCCAGAGCGGCAGGTCCTTGCCTTCGCTGACCAGTCGATAGCCGCAGGTCGGTGGCAACCATTTGAATTCGTCAGCCTTGCCCGGTGTGAGCTGGATGCAGTCGGGGACGAAATCGCGGCGGTTCGGGTAATCGGTGCACTGACAGGTTTTCAGGTCCAGCAATTTGCAGGCGATGCGCGTGTAGTAGACGCTGTTGTCGTCTTCATCTTCGAGCTTTTGCAGGCAGCACAGGCCGCAGCCGTCGCACAGCGATTCCCATTCCTCTTGATCGAGTTGATCGAGGGTTTTGCGTATCCAGAACGGTTCGACTTTGGCGGCCATGGCTCAAGCATCAACATCAGGTGGTGAAAAGGCCGCCAGTCTAGTGCCAAGGCCCTTGTGGGCCAAGCGCTGGCGACTGCCGGTAGAACGAGCTTGTCAGTTATTGCGCCGCCCAGTAGGGTTTTGCATCGCCCCTCACCTTCAAACGTAGCAAGGAATCTCCTGATGAGTGCCAATCCACGCGTTGCCGACTATGCCATCCACCCTCAGTTCACCGACCGCTGGTCGCCCCGCGCCTTCACCGGCGAAGCGATCTCCGAAGAAACCCTGCTGAGCTTCTTCGAAGCCGCACGCTGGGCGCCATCGGCCTACAACTCGCAGCCTTGGCGGTTTCTGTATGCGCGTCGCGACACGCCAAACTGGGAGCGCTATCTGGGGCTGCTGAACGAATTCAACCGCAGCTGGGCGCAACACGCCTCGGCATTGGTGATCGTGATCTCGAAAACCACCTTCGCGGTGCCTGGCGCCACCGAAGAAACCCCGGCGTTGTGGCACACCTTCGACACGGGCTCGGCTTGGGGTCATCTGGCGCTGCAAGCGAGCATCAGCGGCTGGCACACCCACGGCATGGCCGGTTTCGATCAGGAGCTGACCCGCAAGGAGCTGAACATTCCTGAAGGCTACGCCCTCCACGCGGCGGTGGCTGTTGGCAAGCTGGGCGATAAAGCGACGCTGGCGGAATACCTCCAAGCCCGTGAAGAGCCAAGCCCACGTCGTCCGCTGAGCGAGTTGGCCGCCGAAGGCAATTTCACCCTGTAAGCCACACTGCAGATACCAACGTGGGAGCGAGCTTGCTCGCGATTAGGCTGTCACATTCAACATCAATGTTGACTGTCACGCCGCCATCGCGAGCAAGCTCGCTCCCACAGGTTTTGCACAAATTTCAATTAAGCGGTGGTTTCAGTAGCCGCGATTGAAATCCACTTCCCCGCGCAATGCCTCACCCGCCTGATACGCCCGCAGGTTCTCGACAAACAGATTCACCATCATCGATGGCGAAGTCGGTGCCGAGCTGTGGCCGGTCAACAGCAAGCCCCAGGCGGTCCAGAACGGATGACGTTGCGGCAGCGGCTCCTGACGGCAGACGTCGATCACGGCGCCGGCCAGATGCCCTTCTTTCAAGGCTTCCACCAGGTCCGCATCGACCACTGCCACGCCGCGCCCGACGTTGATGAACAACCCGGTCGGCTTGAACTGCTTGAACAGCGCCGCGTCGTACAAGTCATGGGTGTTTGGCGTATTGGGCAGCAGATTGATCACGTAATCCACTTCACCCACCAGACGCGGCAAATCAGCCAGCGCCCCGACTTCGACAAACGGCGCCTGCTCGCGGGCTTCGCTGGCGATGCCGTACAACTCGACGCCAAACGGCACCAGGAACTGCGCCACGGTCTGGCCGATGTCACCGGTGCCGACGATCAATACTTTGCGCCCAGCCAGACTTTGGCCCTGGCGACTGTCCCATTTACGCTCGACCTGGCTGACCAGCCGCGGCAGCACTTCGCGCTCGTGGCCGAGCATGTAGGTCAGCACGTATTCGGCCATGACCTGCCCGAAAATCCCTACCGCCCGAGTCAGGCGATAGTGCCGAGGCAAGCCGTCGGCCAGCAGCGGCGTAATGCCCGCCCAGGTCGATTGCAGCCATTGTGGCTCGTGGCCCTGACGCAGCAAGGTCGCCAGCAAGTCCGGCTGACCGAGCCAGATCGGACAATCAGCCGCCTGGCTGGCCAGTTCGGCAGAGTCGCCGCTGGTCAGCACTTCCAGGTCGGGCGCTGCTTGACGCAACAGCTGGGCGTACACCGGGTGGTCGTGTTCAGCAATCAGAACGCGCATGGTTCAAACCTTTCAAAAACAGAGCAGACGGCCGCCGACGGAGTATCGCTCCATCGCCCCGGCCATCGCCAAAATCATTCCAGTGTTTCATAAAGGCTCTGAACAGAGCCTGTCTGCCGATCACATCGGGTCGTTGCGGCGCAGCAATTCTTCCGGCAAGTGTTCGATGTATTCGTCTTCGGCCGGCGGCATTTGCAAGTGGTAACCCTGCTTCTCAAGGTTTTCCAGCACCACGGTGATGTCCTCGCGCGACAGTTTGCGCTCGGGGGTCAGCACCAGGTCGAAGGCGTGATGCGGTTTGCCGAAGGCGGCCATCAGACTTTCCGGGACGCGCTCCAGTGCATCGCTTTTGAGCACATAGAGGTACATCTCGTTTTTCTTCAAGCTTCGATAGATGGAACAAATACGTTTCAAGGCTGTTCTCCGGCGGTGGCCAGGCTGTCGAGCAGCGCTTGGCCCATCAATTCGCGGCGCCAGCCACGCAGCGAATCAGGCAATTGGTAAGGACCATTGGGATAGCCGCTCTTGAGCAGCGCTTCCAGGGTTTTCTTGCGCAGCATCAGCTCCGGCGCGATGTTCAGGCGCTCGGCTTCGGCCTGGCCGATCGCACGCAGCTGTTTGACCAGCGTGGCGGCGTCCACCGGCAAAGGCTCCGGCACTGCTGGCGGCCATTGATCAGGCGACACACTGCCAGAGCGTTTGATCAGATCAAGCAGAAATTCGCCGTCCTGACGCACGGTACGCGGGTGCATGTCTTCGATTTTCGCCAACGCGCCGAGGTTGTCCGGCTGAGTCCGCGCCAGCGGCCACAGGGAATGCTCACGCACGATGCGGTTACGCGGCAGATCACGGGCGCGGGCTTCGCGCTCGCGCCAGGCGCACAGTTCACGTAATACGACGAGTTGGGCACGGGAGAGCTTCCAGGCCAGCTTGGCTTCGCGATAGACCTCATACGGATCAACTTCGCGGCGCAGGTTGGCCACCAGCTCGGCGCCGTCTTCCAGAACCCAGGCGTACTTGTCGTCAGATAGTTTCGGACGAAGCTGTACGAAAACTTCCGCCAAGTGCAAGGCATCTTCGGCGGCGTAGCTGATTTGGGTGTCGGAAAGTGGACGTTGCAGCCAGTCGGAACGGGTCTCGCCCTTGGGCAGGTCAATGCCGAGCACTTCCTGCACCAGCCGCGAATACCCCATGGAAAAACCGAGGTTCAGGTAAGCGGCGGCCAACTGGGTGTCGAACAGCGGCGCCGGCAGGCTGCCGGTCAGGCGCAGCAGGACTTCGAGGTCTTCGCTGCACGCATGGACGACTTTGACCACGGCCGGGTTTTCCAGCAACGCGGCCAGAGGCTGCCAGTTGTCGATGCTCAGCGGGTCAATCAGGTAAGCGCGTACGCCATCGCCGATCTGCAGCAGGCCTGCGATCGGATAAAAGGTGTCGACCCGCATGAATTCGGTGTCGAGGGCAACGAATGGCAGCTGCTGCCACTCGGCGCAAAACTGACCGAGGCTATCGTTGTCGCGAATCCAGTGAATATCGATGGCCACACGGCTCTCCCTTGAAGAATGGCGCGCAGTATATATCGCCCCCGGCGATTTCCGCGCATCCACTGAACAAGAGCTTTAGCGAAAATGCCTGCCAAACAGCAAGAAATGTCTGACAAGCGGAGACTAGCCGGCCTTACGCAGTACGTAGACGCGCATCCGCGCACAGCCGGGCAGGAAGTCCTGATGACTGAGCAAGCGCAAACCTGCGCGCTTGAACTCGGCTTCCACGTCGGCCTTGCTGGCCAACGGTCGGGCCGGTGCGCCCTGTGCATCCGTGCGCCGGCCTTTGAAATGAGCATCGACCCGTACCGCCACAATCACCGTATCGCGACTGACCCGATGGAACTCCTTAAGCATGGCCAAACGATGCTCGGGGCAGGCGATGTGTTGAAACAGCCACATGCAAAAAATGCAGTCAACCGCATTCGCCGACAAGCCGATGGTGAACGCTGAACTCTGAAAGGTCTTGACCCGTTTCAGCAGGTTCTGCGGATGGTGGGTGCGGGCATGATCGAGTATGTCCTGCGACGGGTCGGCTGCGAGAATCACCCGGTTTGCATGCTCGGCCAGTACCGGCCAGAAGCGCCCGACACCGCAGGCCAAATCGAGAACCAGGCCCGGCTCGCCAGCAGCCTTGAGCGCGTTGCGCACCAGTTGCTCGTCACGCCAGAACGTCAACCGCCCGGCCAGGCCACGCGATCGCGGCTGAAGACAGACGCGGGCGTGCTCCTGATCGTAGCGCCGGGCGATCTCAAGCTCGATGGCGGATGGGGGTTGAGCGGACATGTGCAATGGTTCTCGGGGGGAAACTCTAACCGGCCGCAGGTTAGCGGCCGGTGCGTGAAAAAAAGGTTGAAGCGCTCACTCTTTGGCCAACACGCCGTCGATCACCGCTGCGCGACACCCGGCAAACATATCCAGGTCCTGGTTGTAGACCTTGCTCTTGACCTCCAGCAAACCGAGCATCGAATGGAACAGGTTGTCCTGGCTCAAGGGCTTTTCGCGACTCAGTTGCAGGCAATGGGTGTCCACCGAGAACGACTTTTGATAGCTGTCGGAAAACCAGGCCAGCATCGCGACGTGTTTTTGTTGTTCCGGTGCCAACATGTAAGGCGTGCCATGCAGGAACAAGTTGTACTCGCCCAGGGATTCGCCGTGGTCCGACAGATAGAGCATCGCGGTGTCGACTTTGTCCTGATTGTTACGCAGCAGGTCAATCAGGGTGGACAGCACGTGGTCGGTATACACCAGGGTGTTGTCGTAGCCATTGACGATACTTTCGCGACTGCAATTGTTCAGGGCGTTACTTTCACAAACCGGGGTGAAG
>NZ_JBBWCB010000141.1:0-13359 GCF_039888995.1 Pseudomonas rossensis
CAGCGCCGGCAGGTCGATGACGGCAGAGGCGCCTTCTGCGGCCAGGGTGTCGACAAAGGCGGTATTGCGGTCGTAAACAACGGTGGTATGACCGTTGAGCATCAGGCGCCGCGCAATATTTCCGCCCATGCGGCCCAGTCCAATAATCCCGAGTTGCATGTTCTGATGCTCCCTACTACAAATAATGTGTGTCAAAGGTTATAGCCCAACGCGACTATTGAGGGTTAGTCCAGAGCGTTGGCACATAGTTTCCGGGCATTGTGCCCGATCCAGATTGATAACGTCGGTAATCGCGCCGAAGACACAACGACCATAAAAAATAAAAAAGTTCCCTTCTGGGGCAAAAGAAATCAAAATCAGCGCCGATAGTAAGTCAGCACCCGATTTCGGGGCAGGTTTACAGTTGAGACAGCCATTTGCGAGGTGAGCAATGGGCACAGTACACGCAGCACTGCCAGCACAAACCCTTTACGTCACGATCCGTCGCGATGAATTGCGCCAGTTGAAAGACGAGCGCGACCAGTTGAAGCAGGAGCTCGCGCAATTGCGCTTGTTGACACAAAGCAATCAGGCCCAGCCTTTGCCCGTCACTCACCGTGTGCCTCACGCCTGATCCCCTCGCTTGATTCGGAAGCAGCCCACTGCTGTTTCCGACCCGCCATCCCCCTTTTGACAAACCCGGCAACTCACGAAGTTTTCACATCCGTTTCTTGATACTGCGGCGCCTTATGGCCGTTCGGTATCCGCGCGGCGCCCGTTCGTCGGTGACATTGATGTCCCGGCGGGGAAGTGATTATTGGCTGGAGCGCTGAATGCTTTTGTTTAAACGCAGCAATACGTCTGCGAAAGGTTTCGACTGGACAGGATTTCTCTGGCTGTTCCTGTTCTTCTGGTATTTTTCCGGCATTACCCAACTGCTGATCCAACTAACAGGCACCTCCGGTTTTACCGGGTTCCGCCAGGCCTTTGTGATGAGCGCCATCTGGCTTGCGCCGATGCTGCTGTTCCCCAAACGAACACGTGTCATGGCTGCGCTGATCGGTGTGGTGCTGTGGGCCTGCTCAATGGCCAGCCTGGGTTACTTCTTCATCTATCAGCAGGAGTTTTCCCAAAGCGTCATCTTCATTATGTTCGAGTCGAACATCTCTGAAGCCGGCGAGTACATGACACAGTACTTTGCCTGGTGGATGGTGGCGGCGTTCCTCGCTCACACCGCTTTCGCTTACTTCCTCTGGACTCGCTTGCGCCCGGTGTACATGCCTCGCGGTCGGGCACTGGTGGCTGCAACGGCGATTGTGGTCGCTGTCGTCGGTTATCCGCTGATCAAGCAGACCGCGCGTACCGGCAGTCTTGCCGGCGGTTTCGAGAAGTTCGAAACGCGCATCGAGCCCGCGGTGCCTTGGCAGATGGCCGTGGCCTATCACCGCTACCTCGACACCCTGGCCGGTATGCAAGACATGCTCAATAGCGCCAGCAAGATCCCTCCCCTGCACAATCTCATAGATTCGGCGGCCAATCAGCCGGCGACCCTGGTGCTGGTGATCGGTGAGTCCACCAACCGTCAGCGCATGAGCCTCTACGGCTACCCTCGGGAAACCACCCCGGAGCTGGACAAGCTCAAGGATCAACTGGCGGTCTTCGATAACGTCATCACCCCGCGGCCTTACACCATCGAGGCGTTGCAGCAGGTTCTGACCTTCGCCGACGAAGAAAACCCGGACCTGTATCTGTCGACCCCGTCGCTGGTCAGCATGATGAAACAGGCAGGCTACAAGACCTTCTGGATCACCAACCAGCAGACCATGACCAAGCGCAACACCATGCTGACGACCTTCTCCGAGCAGGCCGACGAACAGGTGTACCTGAACAACAATCGCAATCAGAATGCCGCCCAGTACGATGGCGACGTGATCGAGCCGTTCAACAAGGCCTTGGCCGACGCTGCGCCGCGCAAGCTGATCGTCGTGCATTTGCTTGGCACGCACATGAGCTATCAATACCGTTATCCGTCGAACTTCGATAAGTTCAAGGACCGCAAAGGCGTTCCGGACGGTGTGCGTGACGATCAGGTGCCGACGTACAACAGCTATGACAACGCGGTGCTGTACAACGACTTCGTGGTTTCGAGCCTGATCAAGGACTACGCCAAATCTGACCCGAACGGGTTCCTGCTGTACCTCTCCGACCACGGTGAAGACGTTTTCGATTCTCCTGGCCACAGCACCCTTGGGCGCAACGAAAGCACACCGACGGCGCCGATGTACACCATTCCGTTCATGGCCTGGGCCTCGCCGAAATGGCGCGAAAACCATGACTGGAGCTTTGCCGGTGATCTGGGTCGGCCTTACAGCAGCTCGCACCTGATCCATACCTGGGCTGATCTGGCGGGTCTGAGCTTCGATGAACTGGATCGCAGCAAGAGCCTGGTCAGCGACAGTTTCAAGCCACGACCATTGATGATCGGCAATCCTTATGAGCGCGAGCAAAAGGCATTGATCGACTTCAGTCTGATGAAACCCAAGGCGGTGGCAGTCGTTCAGTAGTAATCCTTTCAGGGGCCGGTTCCGGCCCCTTTTTCACTGCGCCAATGGCGCGATTGCGTTGTCCGAAACATCTACAAATAACAATAATTCTCGTTAATCGATAAATCCCTCCTTCCCTCTTCGTCTTTGAACAAACGGAATTTTTCCCTCGAAGACAAGGAGTCGGCTGCGATGTTCGCGCCTATCACCCGTTCCATGACCTTTACCCTGGGCCTGTGCGGTGCCGCCCTGTGCCCCGATCTGCTGGCCGAAACCAGCCCTGATCAAGAACCCGGCCGCACCCTCGAACTGGGCGCCACCCATGTGACCGCCCAAGGTTTGGGCAGCACCACCGAAAACACCGAGTCGTACACCACCGGCGCCATGAGTACCGCCACGCGCTTGAACCTGTCGATCAAGGAAACGCCGCAATCGGTGTCCGTGGTCACGCGCCAGCAAATGGACGATTTCAAACTCGGTACGCTGTCCGAAGCCATGAGCCAGACCACCGGCGTGGTGGTTCAGCACAACGATTCGGACCGGGTCAGCTATTCGTCCCGGGGTTACTCGATCACCAATTTCCAGATCGATGGCATGCTGAACACCTTCAGCTACATGAAGTCCGATTCCGACACCATCATCTACGACCGCATCGAAGTGGTTCGCGGTGCCACCGGCCTGACCACTGGCGCGGGCGACCCTTCGGCCACCATCAACATGGTGCGTAAACGGCCGACGTCGCAGTGGCAAGTCCAGACCGGGGTCAGCGGTGGTAGTTATGACGACTACTACAGTTATCTGGATGTCGGCGGCCCGCTGGCTTTCGATGGCCGCTTGCGCGGACGCAGCGTGCTGGCCTATCGCGACAGCGATTCGTTCCGCGACAAGTACCAGCAACAACGTGAAGTCGGCTACGGGATTCTCGAAGCCGACCTGACCGATGACACCGTGTTGGCCGTGGGTTACGACTATCAGAACAAACACGTCCAGGGCACGTCCTGGGGCACGGTGCCGTACTGGAACGCCGACGGTGGCAAGGCCAACCTCGGACGCTCCACCAACATGGCCACGTCCTGGAGTTCCTGGCCGCTCAAGGACAAAACCGCGTTCGCCACACTGGAACACCAATTGGGTGCCGGCTGGCACGTCAAGGCCGCCTACACCCATCGCGAGAGCGACACCGACGGCAAGATCTACTACGGCGGCGGGGGTTTCCCTGAGGCAGATCGCAGTGGCATGAGCGCCAACGTCAGCCACATGCTCAGTACGCAAAAAATGGAGGCGTATGACTTCAACGTGGCCAGCCCCTACTCGCTGTTCGGGCGGGAACACGAAATGATGATCGGCTATGGCGAGGCCGAGCGCCGGGAAGATTCCCCCTACATGGTGGACGGCCCCAGGGCGGCGGATTACGAAAACATCCGCGACTGGAAATACATGGGCGACATCGCCAAGTTTCCCGACACGGTCACCAGCCTTTCAGGTTCAAAAGACAGTGCCCGCCAGAAGGCCGGTTACCTGGCCACTCGCCTGAGTCTGACGGATGACCTGCACGCCGTACTCGGCAGTCGTTATGGCAGCTGGAAGGTGTCGAGCAAGACCAACAAGTACGACGACAACCTGCAGCTGAACGACGTTGATGCCAGCAGCCAGGAACACAACGACATGTGGACGCCCTACGCCGGGCTCCTCTACGACCTCACCCCCGAATACACGGCGTATGTCAGCTACACCGACATCTTCAACCCGCAAGACAATCGCGACAGCAATCGCAAATACCTCGAACCGGTGGTGGGCAGCAACTATGAACTGGGGCTCAAGGGCAGCCTGCTTGAAGAACGCCTCAACCTCGCCACCGCGCTGTTCTGGAGTAAACAGGACAACGTTGCCGAACTCGACGACTCGGTGCCACCGGACCCGGTCACCGGCAAGGAGTTCTACAAGTCAGGCGGCAAAGGCAACAAGGTTCAGGGTTTCGAAGCCGAGCTCTCAGGTGAGGTCATGGCCGGCTGGAACATGACGGCCGGCTACACCTACACCCACTCGGCGAATGGCGAAAAGAAACGCGCCAATACCAACCAGCCGCTGAATATGTTCCGGCTCTCCACGGCCTATCGTCTGCCCGGCGACTGGCAGGCACTGACCGTGGGTGGCGCGGTGAACTGGCAAAGCGATGTGTTCCGCGCCGCCAGCCGCCCGGTGGGACGTAGCGCCGACGGTTTGGTGATCACCGAAAGGACCAAGATCCGGCAGGAGGCCTACACCGTGGTCAAACTGATGTCGCGTTATGAGTTCGACAAGCACCTGTCCGCCTCGCTGAACGTCGATAACCTGTTCGACAAGAAGTATTACGACAACGTCGGGTTCTATAACGGTGTGTTCTGGGGGGACCCGCGCACGGTGACCCTGAGCCTGGACTGGAAGCTCTAGGCGCAGGCAATTCCCATTTAACGGAATCGGCGGATAATGTCCCTTCGACATTGCTTCATGGACGAAAGGACCCGACAACTCGTAGTGGGGCACACCATGAAACGTACAACCATGATCCTCGCCGGCCTGATGATGTTCAGTTCAACCGCTGCATTTGCCGAAGGTGGCGCTGAACGCATGCGGTATTACTTTGAGAGCCTGCGGCTGAGCCAGGAGGCGAATCAAAGTAACGCCAGCAACACCACTGAAATCAGGGTTCCGAATGATCAAACTGCGCAAGTGACAGAGCACTACAAACCGTAACGACAAAGGGCGTCCTGATGGACGCCCTTTTTCTTTGCTCGTAATACCTTAAAGCGCCTTGGTCCAGAACAGCATTCGACCGTGCGCCGGGTCGAACATGCCTGCGGCAAAACCGAACTTGCCATAGGAAGCCTGGGCGACTGCATTACCTTCCAGCACCTCCAGTGTGATTTTGCAGCAACCGCGCTGGCGAGCGATGTCCTCGACCTTTTGCAGCATTTTCTGGCTCAACCCCAAGCCGCGAAACTTCTTCACCACCACCACATCGTGCACGTTGACCAGCGGTCGACAGGCGAAGGTCGAGAAACCTTCAAAGCAATTGACCAACCCGGCCGGCTCGCCACCGACAAACGCCAGAACGCTGAACGCGTGGGGACGTTTGGCCAGTTCCGCCGGCAGTTGCTTCAACAAGTCGGCGGGCAACGAGTGGCCGCCACCCATCGGGTCTTCGGCGTACGCATTTAGCAACAACCCAATAGCCTCGGCATGCACCGGATTGGTGTAACTGGCCTGAAGCACAAGAATTTCTTCGGATTCCATTTCCACCCTCGTTCACACATTAAGTTGCCCCAGTGCATCTCGCATTGAAGGGCCGACCGACAATATCGCGGGCACAGCCGTGTCGACAACCCGATCCTGCTGTAATTTTTCGCTCAAGCGCCCCAGATCAGCGCCTCGGTCCACCCCAGCTCGGCAAAATCCTCAGCCCTCAAGCCTGACTCACCGGCACAGAAAAACTCGTCCAGTTGCGGTGGTTTGACCGAGGTGCCGCTGAGCATGGCGTGAACCTGCCCGCGATGATGAATCTGGTGCTCGAACAGATGGGAGAGCATGCGTACGCGGCTCTCATATTGCGGCGTGTCCCGGGCGACGGTCACGATCTTGCCGAGGTCGGCGTCGCGCATTTGCTCGCAGTAGGCGATCAATCGCCGGTCTACCAGCGTTTGCTCGCGCTTGAGGTCTACTGCGTGCGTAAACGGCTCGTCCTGGCTGAAAAACACATAGCATTCGGGATGCGGGTCATCGCCACGCAACTCCCGCTCCAGCGCATCCACGTAAAACCAGTCGCAGGTCAGGATGTGATTGAGGGTGGCGCGCAGACTGGGAAAGAAGCTGACCCGCGGTGCCGCCAGATCGGCCGGGCTCAACTGGCTCCAGGCCTTGGCGAGTCGATGATTGGCCCAGGCGTTCTGATAGGCCATGGTCAGCAAATGGTGCGACAAAGGCTGATTCATGTTCGCGGCTCCTTGTTCAAGCTTCGGCGAAACGTTGCAGCTGCATTTCCTGTAAACGGCTGAGGGTGCGGCGGAACGGAAACTCCAGATAACCTTCGGTGTACAACGATTCCATGGGCACCTGCGCCTCGAGGCACAGCGGCACCTTGCGGTCGTAGCACTCGTCCACCAGGGCGATGAAACGCCGTACACCGTCGTCATGCACCGACAATTGTGGCAACTCGCGATCACCCGCAACCACCCGCTCGACGCCGTCTTCAGTGCCTCGGGCGATGCGCCCCTCGCGTTTTTGCGCGCTGAGGTCGGGCACGTCACTCAACAGAATAGCGCTGAAGGTGTCGCACAGGGCGATGAAATCCATGGCGGCAAACGGCTGTTCACAGAGATCGGCGTAACGAGTCCAGAGTACGGTTGGACTGGCCTGCACGACATTGAGTGAGCGGTAGCCGACCTTGATCGGGTGACTGGACACCGACTGTCCGACGGTCAATGCGTTGAACACTTCACCCAGAGCGCTGGGTTGCCCCGGTGCCACCACCCAGTAACGTTGCAAACCTTTGCCCGGGTGCAGGCGATGATCTTCACCTCCATCCACCGCAATCACCTGCATATGTTTCTTGATGGCCTCGATGGCGGGCACGAACCGGTCGCGGTTGAAGCCATCGGCGTACAGCTGGTCCGGTGGCTGATTGGAGGTGCAGACCACCACCACGCCCTGCTCGAACATCACCTGAAACAAACGCCCGAGAATGATGGCGTCGCCGATGTCGTTGACGAACAATTCGTCAAAGCACAGGACCCGCACTTCCTCGCTCAGTTCGCGAGCCAGCGCCTTCAACGGGTCGGCTGTGCCGGTCAGCTGAAACGAACGCTGATGCACCCAACCCATAAAGTGGTGAAAGTGTTGGCGACGGGCCGGGACCTTCAGGCTTTGGTAAAACTGGTCCATCAACCAGGTCTTGCCGCGCCCGACCGGGCCCCAGAGGTACACGCCAGTGATCGGCGTGCGCCCTTCATGCAGCGCCTCGTAGCATTTCTGCAGCGCCCACACGGCATGTTCCTGGGCTTCGTCCTGGACGAAGCCTTTCTGTTCGATGGCGTGTTGCCAGGCGCTTAAGGGGGAGTCGACATTCATGCGCGGCAGTATACGTCCATGTAGCAGCTGGCGAAGCCTGCGTTCGGCCGCGGAGCGGTCGTAAATCGGAAAACGCGGTAAATCAGCAAGATCCTGGATTTCGATGGCGACCGCTTCGCGGCCGAACGCAGGCTTCGCCATCTGCTACAGAGGCTCCCATGTGGTTAGAGGGAGATGTCTAGCCTGGCAATCTTGCCCTGTTCATTCAGGCGAAACATGTAGCGCAATTCTAGCGGGCTGCCCGGAAACGTTCCGGAGATCAGGTTATGTACCAGCACTTTGCCGGTGCGCAGTTGCACGTCGAGCACTTCAACCCGTGGCTGGTAACGCTGGGCGGTGTCTTGCATCCATTGCGCGATGGCCTGAGTACCGACCTGGTGCTGGCCTTCATCGAACACATTGGCATCCTCAGCGAAAAAACTGGCGACCCGCGAGGTGTCGCGGGCATTGGCGGCAGCAATGTAGGCGGCGATGGCGGGTGCCAGTGAAGAGGCGGGATTGGACATGGTTACGGCTCCTTGTTTGTTGAGTCTGGAGCCATGCTAAAACAAGCCTGTGTCAGTTCTTGTCAGGAGTGAAGCGCCCTGCTTCGTCCAGTTGCATCTGCTTGCGCCAGGTGCGCAGCAGGTCGCTGCGCCGCCCCGGATAACGCTCGCCCTGCTCGTTCGCTGCCGAGATCCGGTCAGTGCGAAAGGTGCGATAGGCGCTGCGCAATTCACACCAGGCGACGATGATTCGCACCTCGTTCAGAAACCCCAGGGCCAGCGGCCAGATCAGCCGCTGACTCGGCACCTGGTTGGCGTCCGCGTAATCGATGTGCAGCTTGGCCTGATCGCGGATGGCCTGGCGAAATACATTCAGTGGCACGGCGTTGGGCGCAAAGCCATAGCCGGGCGGTCCCGGCAACATCGTCGGATTGCGTAACGCGTCCAGCGCTTCAGGCGCCAATACCGCCGCAATCTTGGCCAGCGCATCCGCCGCAGCCTTGCTCAACACCTCATCCCCACGCTGATCCACATAGCGCAACCCCAGCACGATGGCTTCGGTTTCATCGGCGTTGAGCATCAACGGCGGCAGAAACAAACCGCTGCGCAGCACGTAACCGATCCCCGCTTCGCCGTAGATTGGCGCGCCAAGGGCGGTGAGTTCGGCGATGTCGCGGTACAGCGTGCGTTCAGAAATCTCCAATTCGCCGGCAAGCGTCGCCGCGGTCACCGGACGACTTTTGCCGCGCAGCACTTGCAACAAGGTCAGTAAACGAGTGGTACGCGACACGATTGGCAGGCTCTGTCCGTAAAAGTTGTCGGAGCTTAGCAGACGACCCTGTCAGAAAGTGGCAGTAGCAATGAGGCCAGTGGTCGGCCTTTCTCTTGCGAACGGAAAAGCGTCTTGATGGCGAATATTACTCACATCATATTAAATACATGTCGACAGACATTTATATTCGACCCCACGTCTTTTCCTTCAGGAGTCATCCCATGCATTACAAAGTCTTCGGCCGCAAAACCGGCTTGCGGGTCTCGGAACTGGCGCTGGGCGCCGGCAATTTCGGCACCGGTTGGGGCCATGGCGCCGAGCGCGACGAAGCCAAACGCATTTTTGATGGCTACCTGGAGGTCGGCGGCAATTTCATCGACACCGCCAACGGCTATCAGGCCGGCCAGTCGGAAGCCATGCTCGGCGAGTTCATCGCAGCGGAACGGGATCGCCTGGTCATCGCCACCAAATACACCCTGGGGACCACGCCGGCTGCGGGCATTTCCCACACCGGCAACAACCGCAAGAACATGGTTCGCGCCGTGGAAGAAAGCCTGAAACGACTTAACACCGACCACATCGACCTGTTCTGGGCCCACATGAGCGATGGCGTGACGCCAATGGAAGAAATCCTGCGTGGTTTCGACGATCTGGTGCGCGCGGGCAAGATTCATTACGCCGGGCTGTCGAACTTCCCGGCGTGGCGCATCGCTCGGGCCGATTTGCTGGCCGAGATTCGTGGTTTCTCACCGATTGCTGCGATTCAGGTGGAATACAGCCTCGCCGAACGCACGGCCGAACGTGAACAACTGCCGATGGCCGAAGCCTTGGGCCTGGCCGCTACATTATGGTCACCGTTGGGTGGCGGGTTCCTCACCGGCAAGTACCGCACCAACGATGGCGACAACCGCGCCGCCAAACTCGGCATGCTGATCCACGCCGAGAAAAGTGCCCGTGAAACCGCCCTGCTCGACACTTTGCTGGCCGTCGCCGCAGAACTGGGCGCCAGCCCGACGCACGTGGCCATTGCCTGGCTGCGGGAAAAAGCCAAGCGTTCGACCACGGCGCTGATTCCGATACTCGGCTCGCGCACCCGTGAACAACTGGATGCGACCTTGGGTGCGTTGAATGTGCAATTGAGTGCTGAACAGTTGTCGCGGCTTGATGGTGTCAGTGCTATGGCAATGGGCGTGCCCCATGAATCCATTGCCGGGTCGATGGCGCGATTTACCGGCGCTGAAACCCTGGATCTGCCGATCATCCCAGTGGCCTGACAC
Source organism: Pseudomonas rossensis (assembly GCF_039888995.1). Taxonomy (NCBI): domain Bacteria; kingdom Pseudomonadati; phylum Pseudomonadota; class Gammaproteobacteria; order Pseudomonadales; family Pseudomonadaceae; genus Pseudomonas; species Pseudomonas rossensis. The sequence goes on from NZ_JBBWCB010000141.1 coordinate 10,160, forward strand.
AGATCAATTGTGGGAGCGAGCTTGCTCGCGATGAGGCCGGCACATGCAACAGATGTGTTGAATGTAAGGCCGCTATCGTCGGAACGCCGCCCGGAGCAAGCTCGCTCCCACATTTTTTGGTTTGTGTGTTACCGGTCGACCTTATGCTTCGCTGCATAGAGGCACAGCATTTCCATCGCCAACGTCGCCGCGGCCAGTGAGGTAATGTCCGCACTGTCGTAGGCCGGCGCCACTTCCACGACGTCCATCCCCACCAGATTAATCCCGCGCAAACCGCCCAGAATCTCCAGCGCCTGCACCGTACTCAAGCCGCCGCACACCGGCGTTCCGGTGCCTGGAGCAAAAGCCGGATCAAGGCAATCAATGTCGAACGTCAGGTACACCGGGTTATCACCGACCCGCGCCCGAATGGCCTCGACGATCGCATCAACACCACGTCGATGCACTTGCCGCGCATCCAGCACTTGAAAGCCCTGGTGATCGTCATTGGTGGTGCGCAAACCGATCTGCACCGAACGCGACGGATCCACCAACCCTTCCTTGGCCGCGTGCCAGAACATCGTGCCGTGATCGACGCGCTTGCCGTCTTCGTCCGGCCAGGTGTCGCTGTGGGCGTCGAAGTGGATCAACGACAGCGGACCATGTTTACGCGCATGGGCCTTGAGCAGTGGATACGTGATGAAGTGATCCCCGCCGAACGTCAGCATCGCGCTACCGGCGTTGAGTATGTGTTCGGCATGGGCTTCGATGCTTTCCGGCACCGACTGCGGTGTGCCGTAATCGAAGTCGCAATCGCCGTAGTCGATGACCGCCAGATGGTCGAAGGGGTCGAAGGCCCACGGCCAGTGGCGTTCCCAGGCAATCCCGGTGGACGCGGCACGTACGCCGCGTGGTCCGAAACGCGCACCAGGACGGTTGCTGGTGGCAGTGTCGAACGGGACACCGCTGACCGCTACGTCGACGCCGCGCAAGTCGCGACTGTAGCGTCGACGCATGAAACTGGTGATACCGGCGTAGGTACTTTCGGCGGCGGTGCCATAGAGGCTGTCGCGGGTCATGGCCTGATCGTTTTGCATCGGGACGTCCATCTCAGGTTCCTTATTATTGGCGGCTACGGAAAGTGGTCCACAAGCGAGTGCGTTGGCGCATGTCCTTGAGGCTCATGCTGCGGTCGGCGTACAGCAGATCGCGTACGCTGGCAGGCGGGTAGATGTCTGGATCGTTGCGCACAGCCTCATCGACCAGCGGCGTTGCGGCCTGGTTGGCAGTGGCATAGAACAAGGTGTTGGTCAGCGCTGCGACGGATTCCGGGCGCAGCATGAACTCAATGAACTGGCGGGCGGCTTCGGGATGTGGTGCGTCCTTGGGGATCGCCAGGTTGTCCTGCCACACGATCGTGCCTTCCTTCGGAATCCGGTAGGCGATTTCGTACGGTTTGTTGGCCTTGCGCGCCTGATCGGCGGCCATGCTGGCATCACCGTTGTAAGCCAGCACCAGACAGACGCTGCCGTTGGCCAGATCGTTGATCTGCCGTCCGCTGGCGACGTACAGCACCGAAGGCTGTAATTGATGTAACAACGTTTGCGCGGCGTCGAGATCGTTCTTGTCAGTGCTGTAGGGATCTTTACCCAGATAGTGCAACGCCAGACCGATCACTTCCTGAGGCGAATCAATGATCGCGATGCCACAGTCTTTCAGTTTGCTGGCGTACTCCGGTTTGAACAGCAGGTCCAGGCTGTTGAGCGGCACGTTCGGCAAACGTTTCTGCACCGCTTCGACGTTCATCCCGAGCCCCAATGTGCCCCAAGTGTAGGGCACACCATATTGGTTGCCTGGGTCGACCGCCGCGAGTTTTTCCAGCAGGTCCGGATCAAGGTTGGCGTAGCCTTTGAGGCCATCGTGGGGAATCGCCTTCAGCGCACCCGCCGCCAATCCACGGGCCAGTGCGCTGGACGACGGCACCACCACGTCATAACCGCTGCCACCGGTGAGCAGTTTGGTTTCGAGCACTTCCGGCGCGTCGAACGTGTCGTAACGCACATGGATGCCGGTTTCCTGCTCGAACCGCTGCAAGGTTTCCGGCGCCACGTAATCAGCCCAACTGTAGAGATTGACGACTTTTTCCTCGGCTTGGGCCGATACGGCCATGGCGAGAAACAGCGCGGGTAAACACAGCGTGAATATAGGAGCCATGACGGAACACCTGACCAGAGGAAGTGGATGCAGAATGCGTCGTCGGATACATTGGAAAAATATCAAGTTAGTTATCCTGACTTTACCCAGGAGTAATGTTTAATGCTCGGCCAGCTACACGATCTCGATCTGCAACTGCTGCGCCTGTTCGTCAACGTGGTGGAGTGCGGTGGCTTCAGCGCGGCCCAAGGTGAGCTGGGCTTGAGCCAGTCGAGCATCAGCCAGCAAATGGCCAAACTGGAAACCCGACTCGGCTATCGCCTGTGCAGTCGCGGCAAGGGTGGTTTCAAGATCACGCCCAAGGGTGAACAACTGCTCAACGCGACTCGTAGCCTGTTCGAGTCCATCGAAGCCTTCCGCCATCAATCAAATGGTGTGGCCGGGCGTTTGATCGGCGAGGTTCATCTGGGGCTGTCCGAAGCACTCGATCAATCCGTGCTGCAACAGGTGGCCGATGCGATCCGGCGCTTTCGTGAACGGGACGAATCGGTACGTATCGAGTTGATCAGCGCCATGCCCGGCGAAATGGAACGGTTGCTGCTGCAACAACGACTGGACCTGGCGATCGGCTATTTCTCACAAGTGCAAAGCGCTTTTGACTACCGCGAACTGTTTACCGAAACCCAGCACTTGTATTGCGCCGCCGGCCATCCGTTGTTCACCAGTGATGCGCCTGACGATCAAGCGCTACAGGCTTGCGATCGGGTCGATCACCCTTACCGCTTCCTGCGCAGCGACGAGCCCTTCCAGGGGAAGATGTGTTCGGCGCGCTCGGAGCAAGTCGAAGGCACCCTCGCCTTCATTCTTTCCGGCAAGCACGTCGGTTATCTACCCAATCACTTTGCCCGTAGCTGGGAAGACAAAGGATTGCTGCGGGCCGTGCGCCGTGCCGATATGAGTTTCGACGTGGCGTTCCACCTGGCCCGCCATCGCGCCCAGGTACCGGGGGATGCGCAAAAGGCCTTTGAAGAGGATTTGGTGGCGGCGTTTGCCTGAAGGTCAAAAGA
>NZ_JBBWCB010000142.1:0-13332 GCF_039888995.1 Pseudomonas rossensis
ATTTGTCGCCTGTGCAATTTGCCCGCAGCGATGTGGTGGAGGACGTCAGGGAGGCATTGATCCAGACCCGTTTACCGGCCAGTCGTCTGGAGCTGGAGATCACCGAAAACGTGATGCTCATCGATGTGGATGGCGCGTTGGCGACTATGAATGCGCTCAAGGAACTGGGCGTGCGGTTGAACATGGACGACTTCGGTACCGGCTATTCGTCCCTGGGTTACTTGCGCACCTACCCGTTCGACGGGATCAAGATCGACAAGCGTTTCATCTCGTCCATGAGCGGCGGCGGCAATGATCGCGCCGTGGTGCAGGCGATCATCAACCTGGGCAAAGCCATGGGCTTGACCGTGACGGCAGAAGGCGTCGAGACCCTGGAGCAACTGGACTTCCTGGTCTCGGACCAGTGCAATGAGGTGCAGGGTTTCTACTTGAGTCGGCCTATGGAAAAGCAGGCGTTGCTGCCATTGCTCAAGGCGTCGCATGACGAGTTTCCAGTGTAGGGACGTGCCTTTAGTCGCCTGACTCGCTCGTAGAGGCAACTGCCGGGGCGCACCCCCGGTCACAACTGGACATCGACCCTGCGTTGCGAGCGTTGGAACATGAAGAACCTGAAAATCGCGACATTCAACGTCAACGGCATGCGCGCCCGACTGCCCAACTTGCTGGCCTGGCTTGCGCGAGAGCAACCGGACATTGCGTGTTTGCAGGAGCTCAAGTCGGTCGACAGTGCTTTCCCCGCCGCCGAGCTTGAGGCCGCTGGCTACGGCGCGATCTGGCAAGGTCAGTCGTCGTGGAACGGCGTGGCGATTCTGGCGCGGGATGCTCAGCCGCTGGAGAGTCGTCGAGGCCTGCCGGGTGATGACAGCGACACCCATAGCCGGTATCTGGAGGCCGCCGTGCACGGGATTCTGGTGGGCTGCCTGTACCTGCCCAATGGCAACCCGCAGCCGGGGCCGAAGTTCGATTACAAGCTGGCGTGGTTTGAACGGCTGATCCATTACGCGCAGACGCTTCAGGCCAGTGAGCATCCCGTGGTGCTGGCCGGTGACTACAACGTGGTGCCCACTGACCTGGACATCTACAACCCGCGATCCTGGCTGAAGGATGCGTTGCTGCAACCTGAAAGTCGCGAGTGTTATCAGCGCCTGCTGGCCCAGGGCTGGACCGATTCCTTGCGTCATCTGTATCCGGAGGATCGGCTCTATACCTTCTGGGATTATTTTCGCCAGCACTGGCAAAAGAACTCAGGGCTGCGCATCGACCATCTGTTGCTTAACCCGGCGCTCAGCCCTTATCTGCAGGAGGCCGGAGTCGATGCCTGGGTTCGCAACGAGCCCCACGCGAGTGATCATGCGCCGACGTGGATTCGGTTGAGTTCGCGCAAGCGGCGTTGAGATTGAAGTGTGTGGCGATTGGCTAAATCAATTGTCAGTCGAGCCGCTTTATCCCTTATACATGGCGCCCATCGGCGGAGAAATCCGCGGCCCCCTGCATAAGGACTGAGCAATGAGCGAGCCACACCTGAGCAATCTTGCGTTGTACCTGCAGCGCCTGGGCTTCGACGCGCCTCCGGCGCCGACCCTGGAAACCCTGCGCCAACTTCAACTGCGCCACACCGGCGTCTTCCCGTTCGAAAACCTCAGCACGTTGTCGGGCCAGCCGGTGCTCATCGACCTGCCGTCAATCGAGCAAAAGGTCCTGCGCGATGGCCGCGGTGGTTACTGCTACGAACTCAACAACCTGTTCCTGGCCTTGCTCCAGGCACTGGGCTTCGATGCTTGCGGCATCTCCGGCCGAGTGGTCATGGGCCAACCCGAAGGCGCGTGGACCGCCCGTACACACCGCTTGAGCCTGGTAACCCTGGACGGCGTGCGCTACATCACCGACGTCGGCTTTGGCGGCATGGTGCCCACCGCACCGCTGATGCTCGATACCCCGGCTGAACAGTTCACACCTCACGAACCCTATCGCATCGAGCAGCACGAGGATGGCTACACCCTGCGCGCCAACGTCGCCGGCGAATGGCGGGCGATGTACATTTTCGATTTGCAGCGCCAGGAAGACATCGATTACGCCGTTGGCAACTGGTACGTCTCGACCCACCCCGAATCGTCTTTCGCCAGGCAGCTGATGGTGGCGCGCACCGGGGAGGGGTGGCGACGCACGCTGAACAACGGCAGTTTTGCGATTCATCGGATCGGCCGTGATACTGAGCGGCGGCAGGTGACTGATGTGGATGAATTGATGGGTGTGTTGCGCAGCGAGTTCGACATTCGGGTGCCGCGGGAGGCGGCGTTGCGCCGGGTTATAGAAGGGTTGATTCAACAGCCCTGAACCTCACAGCTCCAGCCCCTCCTGTACCACCGAAAGCAGAGTGTCTTCGGTCATGGCAATCGCATCCGGCTGTTGCCCGGATTGATCGATCGCTTGCAGCCACCACTGTGTCTCGCCGTGTTCGTTCACGGTTCGCAGCATCGAAAGAGCCTTTGCCTGGGTGCGGATTTCGACCCGCCCGGCACCATCCTCAGTGAAACGAGCGACGGGGTCGAAGGTGATGCTGTGGTGGTTGCCTTCAATCAGTAACTGGTCGATGGCGTAGTCGTAGGTCGCCCCGTCGAGATGACGCTCGAAGACGTGCGTCGGCACTCGCCGAATGTTCAGCCCGGCTTCGCTGAGCGGCGCCAGCCAGGCTTCGATGAGGTGGTACAGCTCGTAAACCTGTGCAGGCCAGCTGTCTATCTGCTGATCGGCGCAATGTGTCGCGTCGTCGCTGGACTGCTGGGTTTGCTTCAGTTTCGCGGCGAGTTGGTCAGCCTTGCTCATGTCGATTTCCTATCGTGGTCTCAGTGAGAGCGTACCTCTATCAAGGTAGTGCACGTCTTGCCTTGCGTCATGTTGCCGGGAGGTTTTGGCTTCAAGGGGCTTGCCCCGCCAAAGGGCGAATCGCTCAAGGGTGTTCATGGTCGTGAGGGGGCCCGGGATTTTGTGTCACTTTGGATCTTCTGGACTCGGCGCCACGCCCAGTGGGTGATCAGCCCGACTGCCGCGCCATCGATCAGCCAGAACGACCACAGCAACCGCCATTTCGGGTGAAGACAGACCAGCCCGGCGATCGCCACCCCAGCCAACACGCCAGTCGCCCAGTTGGCATAACCCTTGGCGCTGAGCCAGGCGTACAGCGGCGTGAAGCCTACGAGCAGCGGCACCATGCCGAAGACCACGCCACCGACCAAAACAGGCACAAAGACGCCGACGCCAACCCAGAGGCCAACCTCCAGGTCAGGGGAATCCATGGCAAAGGGCACGGCAATCGCCAGGGCTTGCACGGCGACCACGGTGCAAAACGCGCCAAAGGTCAGGGGCAGGATCTGGGCAAGGTGTTCGAGTGTTGAGCGGTCATTCAAGGTGTCGGCTTCCATGTCCGTAATTGTCCGCCAGGGCTGCGGAGCGGCAGAGTTTAACAGGGAAGCTGCGGCGCAAGTCTCTAGTGTGGAATGGCCATGTGTCCATCATCTGACTGACAATTTGTATACAACTATATAGACATTTGTCCTGAGTCTTGCATACAGTGTGCGCATAACAAAAACCAGGGAACCCCCCAACCATGAAAACGCCCCATGTTTCACACCAACGGCCTGAGGACGAAAATCTCGGGATCGGCGCGAATATGGCTTACGGCCTGCAACACGTTCTGACCATGTACGGCGGTATCGTCGCGGTGCCTTTGATCATCGGCCAGGCGGCCGGTCTCTCGCCGGCGGACATCGGTTTGTTGATTGCTGCTTCACTGTTTGCGGGGGGCTTGGCGACATTACTGCAAACGCTGGGTTTACCGTTTTTCGGCTGCCAATTGCCGCTGGTACAGGGCGTGTCGTTCTCTGGCGTCGCGACGATGGTGGCGATTGTCAGCAGTGGCGGGGAGGGCGGGTTTCAATCGATTCTCGGGGCGGTGATTGCCGCGTCGTTGATCGGCCTGCTGATCACGCCGGTGTTCTCGCGAATCACCAAGTTTTTCCCGCCGCTGGTCACGGGCATTGTGATCACCACCATCGGTCTGACGCTGATGCCAGTGGCTGCGCGCTGGGCCATGGGCGGTAACAGCCATGCCCCGGACTTTGGCAGCATGGCGAACATCGGTCTGGCGGCGGTGACACTGGTGCTGGTGCTGCTGTTGAGCAAGATCGGCAGCGCGACCATCTCCCGCTTGTCGATCCTGTTGGCCATGGTCATCGGTACGGTGATCGCGGTGTTCCTTGGCATGGCAGACTTCTCGTCCGTCACTCAGGGCCCGATGTTCGGCTTCCCGACACCCTTCCATTTCGGCATGCCGACCTTCCACTTCGCCGCGATCCTGTCGATGTGCATCGTGGTCATGGTGACCCTGGTGGAAACTTCGGCTGACATCCTGGCAGTGGGTGAAATCATCGGCACCAAGGTCGACTCCAAACGCCTGGGCAACGGCCTGCGCGCCGACATGCTGTCGAGCATGATCGCGCCGATCTTCGGCTCCTTCACCCAAAGTGCCTTCGCTCAGAACGTCGGGCTGGTGGCGGTGACCGGGATCAAGAGCCGTTTCGTGGTGGCTACCGGCGGTTTGTTTCTGGTGATCCTCGGTTTGCTGCCATTTATGGGTCGCGTCATCGCTGCTGTACCGACTTCTGTCCTCGGCGGCGCCGGTATCGTGCTGTTCGGCACCGTGGCGGCCAGCGGTATTCGTACGCTGTCCAAGGTCGATTACCGCAACAACGTCAACCTGATCATCGTCGCCACCTCCATCGGCTTCGGCATGATCCCCATCGCTGCGCCGAACTTCTACGACCACTTCCCAAGCTGGTTCGCCACGATCTTCCACTCGGGCATCAGCTCGTCGGCGATCATGGCCATCGTGCTGAACCTGACCTTCAACCACCTCACTGCCGGTAACTCCGATCAGCAGTCGGTATTCGCGGCCGGTACTGAGCGCGTCCTGCGTTATCAGGATCTGGCGGCGTTGCGCGAAGGGGATTATTTCAGCGAAGGCAAACTGCGCGACTGCGACGGGAATGAAATTCCGGTGGTGGAGGCGGTTCATGAGTCGAACGAGCATCGAGCGGCTCACACCAAAAGCAGTGAGCATGTCTGACAGTTGTATTCGCTTAAAAGGCTGGTAGATCAAAAGATCGCAGCCTCGTTTCACTCGACAGCTCCTACAGTGGAACGCAATTCTCTGTAGGAGCTGTCGAGTGAAACGAGGCTGCGATCTTTTGGCCACAAAAAAGCCCCTGAACCTTTCGATTCAGGGGCTTTTCGATATTGCTGTCTGGCTCCACGACCTGGACTCGAACCAGGGACCCAGTGATTAACAGTCACTTGCTCTACCAACTGAGCTATCGCGGAATGGCGTGTATGTTACTGATTCAAAAAGAGAAGTCAAGCACCTGTTAGCAGTTTGACGGGTTCATGGGGACGGACGGTGGTTTATCGACCGTGGGCGGTTACCAGAATCGTCTCAGAGGTCTACCATGGCCGCCCGGAAGTGGTTACACGCGCTGCCGGCCATTCGCCGAAAAGGTACGCGCCATGAATCACCCAACCACCACACCTAGCCACAACGGGGTGTTCGCATGAGCATCGCTCAGATCAGCCTGCCCAAAGGCGTCGGCCCTCACGCCGAAAAACTGTTCGACGCAATCACTCAGGCCAGCACCGCTGACGAATTGAACCGTGCCGGTGGCAAGGCCGAAGGGTTTGTCCTGGGCCTGGAAAGCACCAAGGCCATCAAAAGCCAGGTAGCCGAATCGCTCTATGTCGCCTATGACGACGCTGCCAGCCAGCGCGCAACCGAACTGGCCTAACCGCCGAAGGTGACGGTGGCGAGCATCAGTTTGGTGTACAGCATCGTTGCGGCCAGCTGCACCAGCCACAAGGCCAGGCCGCCGAGAAACACGCCGGCAGCGACTTGCATCACCAGGTTGTTACTGCGTTTGGCCGGGGTGCGAGGCACGAAGTGGTCCAGCTCATCGCGGTCGGCGCGTAGGTCATCGTTTTTCATGTGGGCTCTCGTAAGAATTCGGGTGTACATAAAACCTGTGGGAGCGAGCTTGCTCGCGATGAGGGCATCACATTCAACATTGATGTTGGCTGGCCGGCCGCTATCGCAGGCAAGCCAGCTCCCACATTTAATATGTGTGCAGTCTAGAGCGGTCGTTTGCTGCGCTGGGATTTATCTGAGACAAATAAAAAACGGGAAGCCATTTGGCTTCCCGTTTTTCGTATCACCGGACGACTCAGATCACCGCAACGATGGCCTTGGTCACGACGTCGATGTTGCTCTGGTTCAACGCGGCCACGCAGATGCGGCCGGTGTCCAGGGCGTAGATACCGAACTCGCTGCGCAGGCGGGTCACTTGCTCAACCGTCAGGCCGGAGTAGGAGAACATGCCGCGCTGACGACCGACGAAGCTGAAGTCACGTTGTGGCGCGTTTTTCGCCAGCAGGTCGACCATCTGGATGCGCATGCCGCGAATCCGCAGGCGCATTTCAGCCAGTTCTTCTTCCCACTGAGCGCGCAGTTCCGGGCTGTTCAGTACAGCGGCGACAATGCTTGCACCGTGGGTCGGCGGGTTGGAGTAGTTAGTGCGGATCACCCGTTTGACTTGCGACAGCACGCGCGCGCTTTCTTCTTTCGATTCGCTGACGATCGACAGAGCGCCCACGCGCTCGCCGTACAACGAGAAGGATTTGGAGAACGAGCTGGAGACGAAGAAGGTCAGGCCCGATTCAGCGAACAGACGCACGGCAGCGGCGTCTTCGTCGATACCATCGCCAAAGCCCTGGTAGGCCATGTCGAGGAACGGTACGTGACCTTTGGCTTTCACCACGTCCAGTACGTTATTCCAGTCCGCCGGGCTCAGGTCCACGCCGGTCGGGTTGTGGCAGCACGCGTGCAGGACAACGATGGAGCCGGACGGCAGGGCGTTCAAGTCTTCCAGCAAGCCAACACGGTTCACGTCGTGGGTCGCGGCGTCGTAGTAGCGATAGTTCTGCACCGGGAAACCGGCCGTTTCGAACAGCGCGCGGTGGTTTTCCCAGCTCGGGTCGCTGATCGCCACGACAGCGTTCGGCAGCAGTTGCTTGAGGAAGTCGGCACCGATTTTCAGTGCGCCAGTACCGCCAACGGCTTGGGTGGTGATGACGCGGCCAGCGGCGATCAGTGGCGAGTCATTGCCAAACAGCAGTTTCTGTACGGCCTGGTCGTAGGCAGCAATGCCGTCGATCGGCAAGTAGCCACGGGAAGCGTGTTGAGCGACGCGAATCGTCTCGGCTTCGACAACGGCGCGCAGGAGTGGAATTCGCCCCTCCTCGTTGCAGTAAACACCGACCCCCAGGTTGACCTTGTTGGTACGGGTATCGGCGTTGAATGCTTCGTTGAGGCCCAGGATTGGATCACGTGGTGCCATTTCGACAGCGGAGAACAGGCTCATTTTGCGGCGGCTCTGAATGGAAAGTGGAGGGACGTGTCGCGCTCCAGCCGAATGCACTAGAGCGGTGCACAAACGGGGAGCTAGTATAGAGGCCATCCGCGATTGATGGCGACAGACGATTCGGCTTTTGCGGTAAGTTTTTCCGATTATTTCTCGATCGTTAGTCGATTGGCATCGTCAAAAGTTTTACCCGATGTAGGACGTTTGCCTTGAAAGCGCGGGCAATCGGCTCCACATTGAGCACAATCCAGTTTTTTCCTCGGGCGACATCGGTCGTTTGCGGTCTTTCCCGTTGCTGCCCGGTTCGCCCGGACAGGCGCGAACCCAGAGGTTTTTCATGTCTGAATTCCAGCTAGTCACCCGCTTCGAGCCCGCCGGCGATCAGCCGGAAGCCATCCGCCTGATGGTCGAGGGCATCGAAGCCGGGCTGGCGCACCAGACGTTGCTCGGTGTGACCGGCTCGGGCAAGACCTTCAGCATCGCCAACGTGATCGCCCAGATTCAGCGTCCGACCCTGGTGCTGGCGCCGAACAAGACCCTGGCCGCGCAGTTGTACGGTGAGTTCAAGGCGTTCTTCCCGAACAACGCCGTCGAATACTTCGTTTCCTACTACGACTACTACCAGCCCGAAGCCTACGTGCCGTCTTCGGATACGTTCATCGAGAAAGACGCCTCGATCAACGATCACATCGAGCAGATGCGATTGTCGGCGACCAAGGCACTGCTGGAGCGAAAAGACGCGATCATCGTCACCACGGTGTCGTGCATCTACGGTCTGGGCAGTCCGGAAACCTATTTGAAGATGGTGCTGCACGTGGATCGCGGCGACAAGCTCGATCAGCGTGCGTTGTTGCGTCGCCTGGCAGACCTGCAATACACCCGTAATGACATGGAGTTTGCCCGTGCGACCTTCCGGGTCCGCGGCGATGTAATCGATATCCACCCGGCGGAATCCGATTTCGAAGCGATCCGCATCGAGCTGTTCGATGACGAAGTCGAGAGTCTGTCGGCCTTCGATCCGCTGACCGGCGAAGTGATCCGCAAGTTGCCGCGGTTCACGTTCTATCCGAAAAGCCACTACGTGACCCCGCGAGAAACCCTGCTGGGTGCCGTCGAAGGGATCAAAGTCGAGTTGCAGGAGCGCCTGGACTACCTGCGCTCCAACAATAAACTCGTTGAGGCCCAGCGCCTGGAGCAGCGCACCCGTTTCGACCTGGAGATGATCCTCGAACTGGGTTACTGCAACGGCATCGAAAACTACTCGCGCTACCTGTCGGGCCGTGAATCCGGCCAGGCGCCACCAACTTTGTTTGACTACCTGCCGGCTGACGCCTTGCTGGTGATCGACGAATCCCACGTCAGCGTGCCGCAGGTCGGCGCCATGTATAAGGGCGACCGTTCGCGTAAAGAGACGCTGGTGGAATACGGTTTCCGTCTGCCGTCCGCGCTGGATAACCGGCCGATGCGCTTCGACGAGTTCGAAAACATCAGCCCGCAGACAATCTTTGTCTCGGCCACACCGGGCAATTACGAGGCGGAGCACGCCGGTCGCGTGGTCGAGCAACTGGTCCGCCCGACTGGCCTGGTGGACCCCCAAATCGAAATCCGCCCGGCGTTGACCCAGGTTGACGATTTGCTTTCGGAGATCGGCAAGCGCGTGGCGCTGGAGGAGCGGGTGCTGGTCACCACGCTAACCAAGCGCATGTCTGAAGACTTGACCGATTACCTGGCCGACCACGGCGTGCGGGTGCGTTATCTGCACTCGGACATCGACACCGTGGAACGGGTCGAAATCATCCGCGATCTGCGTTTGGGCACCTTCGATGTGCTGGTGGGGATCAACCTGCTGCGTGAAGGCCTGGACATGCCGGAAGTCTCGCTGGTGGCGATCCTCGATGCGGACAAGGAAGGCTTCCTGCGTTCGGAGCGCTCGCTGATCCAGACCATCGGCCGGGCGGCGCGCAACCTCAATGGTCGGGCGATTCTCTATGCGGATCGCATCACCGGCTCCATGGAGCGGGCGATCGGCGAAACCGAGCGTCGTCGCGACAAACAGATTGCCTTCAACCTGGCCAATGGCATCACGCCCAAGGGCGTGTTCAAGGACGTTGCCGACATCATGGAAGGCGCCACCGTGCCGGGGTCGCGTAGCAAGAAGCGCAAAGGCATGGCCAAGGCCGCCGAGGAAAACGCCAAGTACGAAGCGGAACTGCGCTCACCGGGCGAGATCGCCAAGCGTATCAAGGCGCTGGAAGAGAAAATGTACCAACTCGCCCGCGACCTGGAGTTCGAAGCAGCGGCGCAGATGCGCGACGAGATTGGCAAGTTGCGTGAGCGGTTGATTACTGTCTGAGTTTTGCAGTGCCTGAACCGGCCTCATCGCGGGCAAGTCGGATCGCCGCACCGCCGCTCCCACAGGGTTTGTGGGTGGACACAAATTATGTGAACACCCTCAATCCTTGTGGGAGCGGCGGTGCGGCGATCCGACTTGCCCGCGATTGGGGCGCCTCGGTCTCAATGTGCTTCGCCAGCCTTCAGTCCCGCCGGCAACGCCTTGGTCAGCAACACCGCCAGCATGCTGATCCCCAGAGCAATCCCGACAAAGTGAAACGCATCGTTGTAAGCCATGATCGACGCCTGCTGATGCGCGATTTCACTGAGCTTGCCCAGCGCTGCCGTCTCACTGCCAAACCGATCCGTCAGCGACGCCATGCGCTCGGCCACCTGCGGGTTGGTCGGCACAATCGCTTCACGTAAATAATCAAAGTAAGTCTTGGTTCGCGCATCCAGTAACGTGGCGAGGAGGGCGATGCCAATCGCGCCGCCGAGGTTGCGCAGGATGTTGAACAGGCTCGACGCCGACCCCGCGTCCTGCGGCAGGATGTAGGCAGTAGCGATCAACGAGATGGTCACCATGATCAGCGGCTGGCCCAGCGCGCGGATGATCTGGATTTGATTGAACTGCGGCCCGGCGAAGTCCGGGTTCAGTACGCCCGATGAAAAGCTCGCCAATCCGAATAGCCCGAAACCCAACGTGCACAGCCATCTCGGCGAGACGTACTTCATCAGCTTCGGCACCAGCGGAATCAGAAACAGCTGCGGCACGCCCATCCACATGATCACTTCGCCGATTTGCAGGGCGTTGTAGTTCTGGACCTGCGCCAGGTACAGCGGCAACAGGTAGATCGAGCCGTACAGTCCGACACCCATCCCGACACTGGAAATACTCGATAAACCAAAGTTTCGATTGCGCAGGATGCCGAGGTTGATCAGCGGATTGGGCTTGGACGTCTGCACGATCACAAAGGTGATCAGGCTGACTAGCGCGATGCTGCCCAGGGTTACGATCAGGCTCGATTCCAGCCAGTCCTTGCGATGGCCTTCCTCCAAAAACACCTGCAAACAACCGAGGCCGACGCCCAGCGTGAGAATGCCCAGGTAGTCGGTGCTTTTCAGTAGTTCCCAGTGGGCTTCTTTCTTCTCCAGGCCGTACATCAGACCGGCGATCATGATCAGGCCCGGCGGAATGTTGATGTAGAAGATGTATTCCCAGCCCCAATTCTCGGTCAGCCAACCGCCGAGAGTCGGACCGATGGAGGGCGCGAAGGTTGCGGTCATGGCGAACATGGCCATGCCTTTGGCGCGGTGGTGTTCGGGGAGTTTGATCAGCGTGAGGGTGAACGCCAGCGGGATCAGCGCGCCGCCGGTGAAGCCTTGCAAGGCGCGGAAGACGATCATGCTTTCCAGGCTCCAGGCCATGGAGCAGAGCAGGGAAGCGGCGAGAAACCCGAGGGACACCCACACCGCCAGCCGTCGCGCCGAGAGCAACTGCACCAGCCACGCCGTCAGCGGGATCATGATGATTTCCGCCACCAGGTACGAGGTGGAAATCCACGAGCCTTCTTCCAGGGTGGCCGACAGCGCGCCCTGAATATCTTTGAGCGATGAGTTGGTGATCTGGATGTCGAGCACCGCCATGAAGGCGCCGAGCATCACGCTCATTACCGCGATCCAGTCCCGCCGGGTCGGTTCGCCGACCGGGCGGATCAGTTGATCACCGGCCATCGTCAGGCGTGTCTTTGATGCTCACTTTGGCGGTGACCGACATGCCCGGACGAATCTTGCCTTTCAGCGGATTGTTCGCGGCGAAGGTCAGTTTTACCGGAATCCGTTGTACGACTTTGGTGAAGTTGCCGGTGGCATTGTCCGGCGGCAACAGGCTGAACTGCGCGCCCGAAGCGGCGAACAGGCTGTCGACTCGTGCTTCGATGGGCGTGTTGCTGTAGGCATCGAACGTCAGCTCGGCTGTTTGGCCGGGCTGCATGTGGCCAATCTGGGTTTCCTTGAAGTTGGCCTGAATCCAGATGTCCTGATCCGGAACGATCGACATCAGGTAAGCACCTGCCTGCACATACTGGCCTTCGCGGGCGGCGCGCTGGCCGACCAGGCCGCTGATGGGCGCGTGGATTTCGCTGCGGGTCAGGTTCAGTTCGGCCTGGGCCAGATCGGTTTTGGCGTTGGCGATCATGGCGTCGAGGCGTTTGATCTCGGCGGCCAGGGAGTTGATTTGTTGACGCTGACTTTGTGCGTCCGCCTGGGCCTTGGTCACTTGCGAGCGGGCGATGTGGTTGTCGGCGGAGAGGGTGGTCACCCGTTCTTCCGAGACGTAGCCGGGTTTGCGCAGGGTTTGCGCGCGAGACAAATCGATCTGCGAACGACCGAGACTGGCCTGGCTGGACGCGACTTGCGCCTCGCTGGCGGCGATCAGACTGGCTTGCTGAGTCAGTTTGCTTCGGGCTTGCAGGCGTTCGGCTTCACGGGTGGCGAGGGTGGCGTTGGCGCGGTCGACGGCGAGGTGGAAGTCATCGCCTTCGAGCTTGATCAGCAACTGACCTTTCTCGACGTGCTGGTTGTCCTGCACCAGTACTTGATCGATACGTGCGCCCAGTTGGCTCGACACGCGGGTGATCTCGCCCTGGACATAAGCGTTGTCGGTGCTTTCATAAAACCGTCCCTTGAAGAACCACTGGGCAAAAAAGCCCCCGGCAACCAGTAGGACGAGCAGCAGGAAAATAAACAGGCGACGCTTGAGTTGGGCAGGCATGGGCAGACTGTAGTCGAGAAATTGTAAGGAAAGTTATCAGTGGTCAAATCTGGCATACAGCGAATGATGGGTAAATGCCATCGGCTGATAATCGGCCATTCACCAAGGCTAGAGCGCGTTGTAGACGCAACCTTGGCTTAAATGCCCTCCTCACTGGAGCCGGGCGGGCAACGCCTGTTACCATTCGCCCTTTGTTTTATCTTCATTTCGAGACTTGCCATGACCACCGTCCGCACTCGCATCGCGCCATCGCCTACCGGGGATCCCCACGTAGGTACCGCTTACATCGCTTTGTTCAATTACTGCTTTGCCAAGCAGCACGGCGGTGAGTTCATCCTGCGGATCGAAGACACCGACCAATTGCGTTCGACCCGCGAGTCCGAACAACAGATTTTCGACGCCCTGCGCTGGATGGGCATCAACTGGAGCGAAGGCCCGGACGTTGGCGGCCCGCACGGTCCTTACCGTCAGAGCGAGCGTGGCGACATCTATCAGAAGTACTGCCAGCAGTTGGTCGAAATGGGCCACGCTTTCCCGTGCTTCTGTACGGCCGAAGAACTCGACCAGATGCGCGCCGAGCAAATGGCCCGCGGCGAAACCCCGCGTTACGACGGCCGTGCGCTGTTGCTGTCCAAGGAAGAAGTCGCGCGTCGCCTGGCCGCTGGCGAGCCGCACGTGATCCGCATGAAAGTGCCGAGCGAGGGCGTTTGCGTGGTACCTGACATGCTGCGTGGCGACGTCGAGATCCCGTGGGATCGTATGGAC